>JAJDAS010000316.1 GCA_029261755.1 Nitrospinia bacterium | reverse complement strand
CACCCGGCCGGAGAGCACGCTGTCTCTGGCTAAATCCCGATAGGCTTTAAAGCTGGAAGTCCCGGTTTCCAGCCCCTTCACGGCAAAAAATACCATGATCGCCATGACAGTTAAGACCAGGACAAATCCCAAACTAATTTGTGTGCCGATTTTTAGGTTTTTTAGCATGATGGTTCCTCGTTAAAAAAGGTTCAACGGTAAAGAGTCGGGCACAAAGGCACATAGGCAGAAGGCACAAAGTTATTTATTCGCTCCCACTTTTCTTATTAAACTACTGAGCATACGTTCTATTTCTTTGCTTTGTTCATCAATGATTTTAAAATCTTCTTTTGATAAATACTCTAAATTCAGGCAAATTTGCAGTTGCGTTTGCAGTTCATAAAGAGAACCTATAGCTATTTGTAAAAATCGAAGGTAGTCGTTTGTTGAGTTTCTTCCGTATCCTTCGGCAATATTGCTGGGTACTGAGACAGAACTTCTCCGAATTTGAGAAACGAGACCATAAAGCTCCTCCTTGGGCAATGTTTTTGTTTTACGGTAGACCTCAGTTACTAATTGCATAGGCTTTTGCCAAACCATTAAATCTCTGTAGCTTTTTATCATTTTCTATTCCCCTTCTGCCTTTGTGCCTTAAGTAATTACTTTCCCTTCTCCTCCAAAACCGCTTTAAGTCTTTTTTGGTTGATGGAACTGTTTACAGCGATGGCGATATTTTCAGTGATGCTGTCGAGAAACCGGAGCGTCTCCGGGGGAAACTCCTTCAGGGATGAAAACTCCATCACGCCAAAAAGTTTTTCATTGGTTACCAGGGGAAGCAACAGCAGGTTTTTAGGAATGGCTTCTCCCAGACTCGAACAAACTTGTGTATAATCTTCGGGCAAGTTGCCCACCAGAATGGTCTCCTTTTCCAGGGCAGCCTGCCCCACCAAGCCAACGCCAACCGGGGTTCTATGGGAAAGGCCTTTTCTGCCCTTTAAGGCATAGCTCGCTGTCATCTGAAGTTCCCCGAGCCCTGCATCGTGAATGTAAAAGGCCCCATTGTGGGCTTGAATGTATTTCGACAAAAAGGTAATGATTTTTTTGCTTAGCGTCAGTTCGTCCAATACTCCCTGAATCTCTCGGTTGAGCCTGTATTGTCCCTCTTGAAACCATGTCTGGATGCGGAGTTCTTCTTTTTTTTCTTTTAATTGATTAACTATTATCACCAGGGAATGCGTCAAAACGTCCTGCCTGCCCTTCGGCTCAATAGGAATATTATAGTTTCCTTCCGCCACGGCCTTGATTAGCTCGGAAACCTGGTTGAGATTGGCAACCATCTTCTGCAGGGCAAGACTCAATTGATCCTTCTCCGACTTGGGAACAGTTTTGGTGGAATAATCTCCCATGGAAACCTGCTCCGCCAAAAGATTGATCTCTTTGAAGGTCTCTATAATTTGCACCATGGAGTTGGCAAAGAAAACCTGAGTCCCTGTTTGCTCCATATTGACGTCGGAGTTTCCATCTGCAATGTTTTCCATCAGTTTGGAGGTTTTTTTCAGGCTCCTCACCATATTCGAGAGGCCGATTCTTAAATGATCATTTGAGGAGCGAGGTTGCATCTCGGCTTGAAAATTTCCCGCCGAAACCTTGTGGACAAAAAGGGAAATGTCCGAGAGAGTATCCAGGAGGTTATTGATGGAGGTAAAGAGCATGGAGATTTCGTCTGCACCCCGATAACGGGTTTCCTTTCTGAGGTTTCCTGTTTCGATTTCCTGGACCCAGTTTGTGCCCAGCTTCAAAGGCAAGGTGATGCTTCGGGCGATAAGTACGGAGACAACTATTCCGACTAAAAGACCGGCTCCCAGAAAGGCAATGATGTGGATCAAGATATCGTCTTTAGCCTTCATGGTGGAATCAATGAAGGAAGCGGCTTTTCCTTTCGCGAAGGTGGCCATGATATCCACCTTCGCTTCCAACAGTTCTACATGTTGCGCTCCCTTCCCCTTGGTGATATCCGCCGCCTTTGCTTTTTGTCCCTGCTCGGACAACCGAATTACGGTATCTCGTATGGCCTTCCAGTCGCGAAAGGTTTGGATGGCCACGATCACATCGTATTTTTCGCCGAGAAACTTCTTTTGGATAGTTTTGAAGTTTTTGTAGACCTCTTGTTCCAGGTGGCTGACCTCAAACACCAAGTCGTCAATTTCGGCCTGGTTCTGGGCAAGGGCCACATCTTTCATTGAACGGTGCATGGCGATGATGTCCCGTTGAATGGATCCTATGGCCCTGCTTACCTTAAAAGGATGTTCGTAAAGGTCAATGACCATACCGGAAAGACGGTTGATGTCCTGAATGGAGTGTAAGCCTAAAAAGAGCATGGCTATCAGGGGAATTCCGAACCCTATGATCAATCGATGGGCAATTTTTAGTTTTCCGAGACTCATGGCAGGTTCTCAGGATTCAAGTGACTAAAGTGAACTAAAATGCCTAAAGTTAATGAAGGAAATAAAAAAAACGCTAACATCGAACATTAGCATCTGACCAGGCAAAAAAAGTGGAGAATCCGGCCTTCTGACCGTATATTATAATATATGCCCTGATAAGCTTTCCGGCAAATTTAATTGAAAATTTCGTATTATAAAAAAAAATGGAAAATCGAAGACCACAGCCGTTGACAATCAATGGCTGAATTATGGAGACAGGTAGAGTGAGAAAATCATGACAAACGAGAAGGAAAATCTTAATAAATCCACAAGCGGTCTTAGGGGCATTGGCGTAGCGGCCATTATCTTTTTCATCCTTCTGGCAGTCTATCTCCTTTTCTCCCCAAAAGGCCAAGAGCCTGATAAGGGATTGGAGGAATGGGAGTCACTGAACTTCGGCTTGGCCTTGCAGCCTACGGACGCCCTTTTAATGATCGCTTTTGAAAAAGATTTTTTTTTAGATGAAAAATTGAGGGTGAATATCGAGGCATATCCCAGCGGAAAACGAGCTTTGCGGGAAGGACTTTTTTCCGGCAAGGTTGACTTAGCTTCCAGCGCCGATGCGCCGGTTGCCTTTGCCGGATTGAATGGGCGGGATTTTAAGATTTTTGCCACCAT
Organism: Nitrospinia bacterium; assembly: GCA_029261755.1. Lineage (GTDB taxonomy): Bacteria > Nitrospinota > Nitrospinia > JACRGO01 > JACRGO01 > JACRGO01. The sequence goes on along the minus strand of JAJDAS010000316.1, from coordinate 6,049 downwards.
CTACAACGCCAGCAACATCAATCGGATCATCGCGTGTCGGGACAAAGGAATCAGCGTTCCATCCCAACTGAAGGGGAAACGCGTTGCCACCCAAAAATCTTCGGCGGTCCATTTTTTTCTTCATCTTTTTTTGAAGAATGAAGGGCTATTGGAAAAGGAGATGGAACTCAGTTTTATGAAAGCCGAAGAATTACCCGAAGCACTGGTAAGCGGCCGGATCGATGCCTTTTCCATGCGTGAACCTTACATCGGAAAGGCAAAACAAAAGTTGGGCGAAGGGGTTGTGATTTTCTCCGCCCCCGGTTTGTACAACCAGGTGGAAGTGTTGGTGGCAAGCAGCGAATTTCTCCGGCGCAAACCCAAAGTCATCGACCACTTTATAAAGGTCCTGCTTCGAGCCGAGGAGTTTGCCAAAAACAACCAAGAAGAGGCTATTTTGATTACTGCAAAGTGGTTGGGAGTGGATAAGTCGAAGATTGAACAGATATGGCCCACAGTGGAATTTAAAATTTCAATGGATCAATCTCTCCTTTTGACGCTGGAAGAACAGGTGCGCTGGGCTATCAATAAGGGGTACGTCAAAACCGACAGTGTCCCCAATTATTTGGAACATATTTACATAAAGAGTCTGAAACGCATCAAACCGGAAGCCGTTTCCATCAGAGGGAAATTATGAATACAAGCAAATTTCATCCCATTTCTAGCCCGAGAACAAGCATATTTATGCTGCCTATTCTCATATTTTTGTTGCTGCTGTTTCCCTCCCTGGCCCTTGCCCAGGAAACGGGGAACATTTTAAAGAAAAAGATTATTATTGGCACCGAGCTTCTTTATCCGCCCTATTCTTTCCTAGACAATAATGGCGACCCAAGCGGCTTCAATGTAGAGCTTACCAATGCCATTGCAGGTATTGTGGGTCTTGATATGGAAATCAGGATCGGGCCCTGGGGGGAGATCCGTAACGATCTGGAAACAAAAGAGCTTGATTCCATCGTAGGGATGTATTATTCCCGGGAACGTGACAAGAAGGTTGATTTTTCATCGGCATTTACCATCGTCGAGCACTCTGTTTTTCTCCGCGCAGGTTCACATGGCTTTACTTCTTTAGATGATCTTCGTGGCAAGGAAATCATTGTTATGAGTGGTGATATTATGCATGACTATGCATTAAAAGAGGGGTGGACAAAATCCCTGATATTAGCGGATACCATTCCCGAGGTTCTCCGCTTGCTCTCCTCCGGGAAACACGACTATGCAATGGTGGCCAAAGCCCCCGGATTATACTGGCTCAAGGAATTAAAACTCTCGAACATCAATGCCATTGGCAAACCGTTGCTCCCTTCAAAATACTGCTACGCTGTTATTGAGGGTAACCAAGAGCTCCTGTCTAAGTTCAACGAAGGATTAGCTAACCTCAAGCAAACAGGACGTTATGCCAAAATATACGATAAATGGCTTGGATCGTTGGAATCACAGGAATCTTCAAAAGATACAATTCTCCTATACATTTTCTTGCCCCTGGCGCTTATTTTCCTGCTTATCACTTTTAGATCAAAACTCGGTTTAGGAAAAAAGTGAAACGCTCCATCTTTCCTGTAAACGCAAAAAGCTTAAAAGTATGCCGATCAAACACAAAACAGCATGCTGTACGCAATGATTTAGGCTTTTTGCTACTGAAGCATTCTTGGGATCCGTGAATTCAAGCCTTCCCTCTTTTTTTCTCCAGGCAAATATGCAGAGCAAATATCCGTGTTGTCTGTGCTACAAATCCATGAAACGGTGCTTTCTTAACAAAGTTTTGAGGACCAATAGAAGCAAAACAATTTAAACGCAGAGGTCGCGGAGAACGCAGAGAAAAGATTAAGAAAGGGTAAAAGAATAATTAGAAAAATATTAACCCATATTTCCCACATGGTTCCTGTTAGTTGGCATAGTAATTGTTGTAAAATGCCTATGTGGCAAGGGTTTGAAACGATTATAACAAGGAATGAGGTAAGAGGAGCATTATGCCTTCCGCATTTATTAAGTCATTACCGGATGAGGTGAAGCCGTGGTTTGCCCAAGCGGTCGCTGGATTGCTTATGTCAAGCGGCAAAATAGATGCTCAGGAACTCTTTTATCTGGAGGGGGTCCTTATGTTTTTGGGTGACAAAAAGGAAGTGGACAAAACAGTCGAGATAGTAAAAACAAAAGCGAAACCCAAACTACCTGCATTAAAGACTGACAAAAAAACTGCGGCAAGAATGTTTATAGAGTTAGCGACTGTAGCGGTGAAGAATGAAAATTTATCAACGGTTGAAGCAGATTATTTTGTTCATATTGGAAATAGACTGGGCTTCGAAGCCTCTTTCTCGGAAAAAGTGTTGGAGTGGTCAAATAAATTCTCTGTGGTTGACCATGCAAAAAAAAAATTAATTAAAGAGGCGGAAAGTTACTAAATCAAGAAATAAACTTTCTCACCCTTAACACCAATTCATCCAAATCAAATGGCTTGGCGAGGAAATCGCTGGCGCCCAGGGCTAACGCCTTCTCGGCTACCTCCATATCGTTGCGGGCTGTGTACATGATTACGGGAATGGAGTCTGTCAAGGGGTTGTCTCTGAGATTTTTCATCAATTCAAAACCGTCCATTTCAGGCATGAATACATCGGAAATGATGAGATGGGGAGTTTTGTCTTTTAGAGTTTCCAGGGCTTTCAGGCCATTTTCCGCACTCAACACGTCTACACCCAGAGTTTGCAATGTCTTCTGCAAAGCGGACAATGCTTTGGGCTCATCGTCCACCACCATCACTAAAGGGCGAAGAAACGGGAACTTGGCATAAAACACGGAACCTTCGCTGTGTTTGGATTCAAGTTCCAGGATTCCGCCATGGGTCTTCATGATGTCCTGGCATAAGGGTAGGCCAAGACCGGTTCCCTTCTCTCCAGCGGTTCCTAAGGTGGAGGTGTGCACTTCGTATGATAACAATGTGTCACTACGCTGCTCCGGGACCCCAATGCCGGTATCCTTCACAGCTATGGCGCTTTTTTCCTCCGGCGGGATGAAAATGGTTATCGTATCTCCCTTATCGCAAAACTTGACGGCGTTGGAAATCAAATTCCCAAGCACCCGGCGGATCAGTTGAGGGTCCGCGTAGATCCGGGAATGTTTGGGGACCTCATTGAGCAACTTTATTTCTTTTTTTTCGGCCCCTGGCATTACTTGATGGAGCAACTCCCTGGTTATGAAATGGAGATCCACGAAGAAGGGATTGGCTTTGATTTTACCGGTTTTTAGCCTGCTGACCTCAAGCAATTCCTGGATCAAAACGTTTAGCGAGGAAACGCTACCATCTATTCGCTCCAGAATTTTACGATGGTTTGAAAAAAGCGGATTGTCGGTATCATCCAGGACTATTTTTAAAAAACCTCCTACGACGCTCAAAGGGCTCTGAAGATCATGGGCCACCAGTGAGACAAATTTGTCTTTTAGTTTGGTTGCTTCCTCGGCCTGTTCCTTGGCTTTTTTCAACTTTTCTTCCACCTGCTTCTGAAGTGTGGTGTCCCGGCCCACGGATTGGCATTCAACGAGTTGGCCCTGTTGGTCAAATACGCCTCTTTCCGTCCACTGTTGCCATGATGTTCTCCCGTTGGGCAAGACCATTCTGTGCTCATAGCTCCGGGTAGGGGTTGCCGGGGAAAGAAAAGGAAATCGTTCCATCATGGTCGTCTCCTCCCGGGGCCGTATCAGAGCCAGGATATTACACTCTTCTAATTCAACACGGGACTTGGCAACATATCGGCAAAAGGCTTCATTGGCAAATGTAAGGGCGCCGTCCGGCCGGAACCGACAGATAAGCTCTGTTTGATCTTCCACCACGCCCCGGTATCGCGCTTCACTTTTTTCCAGTGCCATGGTTGCTTCCGCCTTTTGGCGCCGGTTCACCGCCAATTTCCAACAGATGATACCGATAGAACATATCAACGCCAGGTAAACGATACCCCACCTCAACAGAACGTCTTTCAAGTGTTTGGTAAGAGCTTCGCCGGGGAGAAAGGTCACAATTTTCCAGACGTACTCTTTTGCGTCAAGCTGCCGCTGACTAGGCTTAAAGGCATCCCCGGAACCGCTACTACTCTTGATACCTTCCACCAGCGGAAAGATAGTGGCGTAGGTAAAAAGACCTTGTTCGCTGGTAAATTGACCGGATTGGTAGCCGGTAATTATTTCCCATTCTTCCGAGAAATCGGCCTGGAATGTCCGGTCTTTCCGATCATCAAACATGAACCCCCACTCATCTTCAGGACGCAGACCTTTGAACCAATGGCCGTCCGCATTAAGCAACATCACGTGCGCATCCGGCACATCGTAAATGGTAACCATATCATTGAGCATACGTTCGGCCAGATAGTTAAGGAGAATGATCCCTTTTTTCTTTCCACTGGAATCAAAAACAGGGGTCCCAAAACGAATCATCGGTTTCAAAGGCTTTTCCACTTCCCCGAGTTCGATATTGAGATCAAGTGGTGAAACATAAACCTCGCCATCGCCTAGCACAAAAGTGTCGGCAAAATAATAGCGTTTCCCCTTATTCTGAAGTTTTTCCCGATGGGTTATTGCCGGCATACCCCGGTGGTAATCTACTCGGACAAGCTCCATCCCCTGATGATCCAATAACCTGACCTGGTCATACATGCCCTTGTTGGCGCTGAATGCCAGAAAAGCTTTTTCCACCTTCGAGCGGATATCCGCGCCGCCGGACTCCAGGAGCAATTTCAGTTCTGAATAGCTGGACAGCACCATGAGGTCGGAAACTACGCCTTTCAAATCCATCTGCAATGTCTCGTTTACCTGATCCACATGATGCAACTGCTGGTCTTTATGTATGATTAGCTCACTTTGATGCTCAAAGTACAACGGAATAGCAGCCATGATCCCTGATATAACTACCAAGGGAATAAAGATTGGCAGGAACATTCTCCAGATAGTGGGTTTCGTAGACGGTTGCCTCCTATTGTCATCATCAGGCATCCCGGAGAGTGTTGCGTTATCCTGCACCGATACCCCATCTGCGTGCAGCAACTCATCCCCACGTCCATGGGCCGGGCGTCGACCCTGGAGCCTTGCCATGAATCCGATCCACGCTAGTCCGAGCGCCCATAGCAGGAGGTACCCCCATGTGAGCTTCACAATGGCCGGACTCACTATGGCTTCAAATTTATCGAGAGGCAAGGCGATGCTGAGTCCTCCCCTGATATCACCCTCCTTATAACCCTGGAAAGCGTGGCACTTCAGACATTCCTTTTTCGTGAAGAGTGGACGCATCATACGGAAGTGAGGTTTCCCTTCCACGGATTCAACGGAAAAGAACTCAAGGCTGCCTCTCTCCAGTGCTTTCAAGGCATTGGTTTCCCAGTCATCGGGAACATTTTCCGGGCGGATAGGAGTCAGACTGGTCATATGGGCCTGAACGCCAAACTGTTTTTTACTCAACTCATGGACCTGGCGGGACATATAGGCTGGGTTGACCAGGGTCATGCGCTCCCCGGATGTGGTCGATATATCACGCTCCGGCAGGGATGAAAGGTAGGGGTTGGGCGGAGTTTTCTCGGTTACGGGGACATAGACGCCGCCATGGTCGGATACCCATTCCCGAAATATGACGTCCTTTAGAATGTGTGTTTGGGCTGCCGTACTTGCCAAGTTGATGACGTTTTTTTTCTGGATGGTGAGGTTCCACCACCAGTACCCACAGACAATAAGCGTCCAGCATCCCGCCAGACCCAAAATATATGGCCCAAAACCGGGATTAGAGCGACCATGTTTTTTTAATTCTTGTGTTTCCATCTGATTGCAGACCTGTTAATTTTATGCACCCGTTCACAGGCTAATTTTTCAGGCCCAAAGGGCCGAAAGCATATAGCCGGGGGCATCGCCCCCGGACTTGTTATAAAAAAATCATTCAAGCCCCAACGGGGCGAAAGTCAACTTAACCTTCGTGGCTAAATTGCCTTTCGCCCTTTCAGGGCTAATTTGTTTTCTTTCAGAATTCCGGGGGCCTTGCCCC
>JAJDAS010000315.1 GCA_029261755.1 Nitrospinia bacterium | reverse complement strand
TTTATGCAGACACTTCGGTTTTCGGTGGAATATATGATGAGAGTTTTCAAGAAGTAAGTAAGGAATTCTTTGATGAAGTTATTGATTTCGCAGAAATAGTTGATGTCTCAAAAGAAGCCATTCAATTGCGAGATGCGTATTTGAATGAAGGCATAGTCACTTCAAAATATTCTGATGATGCTTTACATGTTGCTTTGGCAACTGTTTCCACTTGTTCCTTGATAATAAGCTGGAATTTTAAGCATATTGTACATTTTGAGAAGATTCCTTTGTATAATGCTGTAAATACGTTGCATGAATATCCGGAAATAAAAATATTCTCTCCATTGGAGGTAATCAAATATGAAGATGACTAAATTCAGTTGTATCGAAATGAAACGTAATGGCGCGGAGACGGTAGGGAAAAAAACAACCGGGATGACGAGGGAAGAAGAGTTGGTTTTTTGGAAAGAGCAAACGAGAAACCTGAGACATTTCCAGGAATTAAAAAAAGAAGAGCATAGAGATGAGAAAGTTAGCGTATAGCCATACGGTACTCGTGCCCAGACTAGGTCTGAAACGTTGGAAAAAGGTTGCCGGAATTATAATTAATTTGCCACTCTCAAGTAATTAAAGTTAGCCAAAGATATTTGAAATTTTTTAACCACTAAAACTCAAAGACAAAAAAAAAGCAAAAACCTTTCTAAACCACGGATTGCACTAATTACACTAATTATTAAACTTTTTAATAAAGCTTAAAAAAATCATGAAAGAACTTACCCTAGAATCCCATGCCAAGGTCAACCTTGCCCTGAAAATAACAGGAAAACTCCCGGACGGTTACCATCAACTAGAAACCATTTTTCAGAGGATCGGACTCAAGGACATGATCACTTTGAAAGAGTCGGACGGAGGAATAACGGTGACGAGTGATTCCGGGGAAGTCCCGCAGGATGAAACCAATCTGGCCTATCGTGCCGCAGAAAAAATCCTGGCCTGCTGCGAAACTCCTAAAGGGGTGTCCATCCACATCCAAAAAAAAATCCCCATAGGGGCCGGGCTTGGTGGAGGGAGCAGCAACGCCGCGACGGTTTTGAGGGGTTTGGACACCATGTGGAGCCTGGGCATTCCCAAGGAAGAACTTTGGACCATGGCGCGAGACCTGGGAGCGGACGTTCCTTTTTTCCTGTATGATAACTGTGCCTTGGGCCTGGAACGAGGCGATGTGCTCCAACCGATCCCAAACCGATGCAAATTTTGGATGGTGTTGGTGTATCCGAATATCTTCATTTCCACAGCCTGGGTATATGGAAATTTCTCCATGAAGTTGACAAATAACCAAAATCATATTAAAATTCTTCAGTTCTATCTCCAGGGTAATGAATGGGGGAAAGTAGCGGAAACTCTGGAGAACGACCTGGAATCGGTGGTATTTCCTGCGTATCCTGAAATTGAACAGCTTAAGGCGGAGTTGCTGGATACTGGGGCTGTGGGTGCGTTGATGTCCGGGAGTGGATCGTCGGTATTTGGATTATTTGAAAATTCACCATCGGCCGCGAAGGCGGCAGAAAAAATGATGAGTGATAATAGGTTGGTTTTCTCAACGGAATTTGTTGGGTAAAAAACGTTGCTGTTTTTCATGCCTTCCTCTTTTGATATTTGATAATAATTTCTGAACAGAAATACCATGAATATCACCAAGGTCAAAGTGTTCCCTGTTGAAGGAGAAAGACTGAAGGCTTACGTTAATATTATTATTGATGATTGTTTTATTTTAAGAGACTTAAAAATAATTAATGGAAATTCAGGTATTTTTGTTGCCATGCCCAGCAAGAAACGACAAGACGGAAGTTATCGCGATACGGCCCACCCTCTGGACAATGAAACCAGAAAAATGATCGAGGACATCGTGTTGGCTGAATATGACAATGTCCTGAAAACCCCCGACCAAAATTCTACGACAGGAAGGGATTAAGAACTCTTCCGCAAACTCCCTTGCCGGCTTTGCTCCGGCTATTTCTTTGTATTGATTAGGTCGTTGGTCCTTATTTCTCTTTTTAAAATATTTTGGATAACTGTTTTTTGAATGGTATTTTTAAAATGATTTTTGACTTTTGGGGCGTCGTCAAGCGGTAAGACACAGGGTTTTGGATCCTGCATTCGGAGGTTCGAATCCTCCCGCCCCAGCCAACCTTTTTAGCGATTGAAAATGGATAAGAATAATTTGAAAATTTTCTCGGGCCGATCAAACGAACCTTTGGCCCAGGCGATCTGCGAGCATTTGAATATTGAATTGGGAAAACTGAAGATCGTTGATTTCGCGGACGGAGAGATTTTTGCCAAGATTCTGGAAAATGTGCGAGGGAAGGATGTTTTCATCGTTCAGTCCACGAATAATCCGGGCAATACGAACTTGGTGGAGCTTTTGATCCTGATTGACGCCATGCGGCGCTCCTCGGCCAAAAGAATTACTGCAGTAATCCCTTACTACGGGTACGCGAGACAGGATAGAAAAACGGAGCCAAGAGTGCCTATAACTTCCAAATTGGTAGCGAATCTGATTGGAGCCGCCGGAACGGACAGGATTTTAACCGTGGACCTCCATGCCGGACAAATTCAGGGGTTTTTCGATATCCCGGTGGACCATCTCTATGGCATGCCGGTACTGATTAAATATCTACAGGAAAAAAAGTATGAAGATCTGGTGGTGGTTTCCCCGGATGCTGGCGGTGTGGAAAGGGCCAGGGCCTTTGCGAAAAGGCTGAACTGCTCCCTGGCCATTATCGATAAAAGGAGGGAGAAGGCAAACGAAGCCCAGGTCATGAACCTTATTGGCGATATAAATGGGAAAAATGCCTTGATTGTGGATGATATGATCGATACAGCCGGAACATTAGTGGAATCGGCCAAGGCCATTCATGCAAGTGGAGCAAAAAATGTTTACGCATGTTGTTCCCATCCGGTGTTTTCCGGTCCGGCTATCGAAAGAATTCAGAACTCTTGCCTCAAGGAAGTCATCGTCACCAACACCATCCATTTGGATGAGGAAAAGACCCAATGTAAAAAATTGACCGTTTTGCCAGTGGCGGAACTCCTGGGCGAAGCCATTGCCATGATTCATAGCGAATCTTCGGTCAGTTCATTATTCGAATAATTTTTGAAACTTTTTTTGGAGATTTTCAATGTCGGAAATTGTATTAAATGGGAAAAAACGTACAGAAACAGGGAAAGGCCCCATGCGGAGGCTGAGGGCAGATGGTTTAATCCCCGGAATCATTTACGGTAAGGAAGATCCTACCGCCGTGACCTTCCCGGTGAAAGAGTTGGATGCCTTCCTCAAGAAGAGCCGCAACCAGCTACTCTCCATCCACCTGGACGGGGAAAAAGATGCAGAAAAGCTGGTTTTGCTGAAAGAGGTTCAACAACATCCTTTTCGGGATCACCTCATCCATGTGGATTTTCTTGAAGTTTCTATGGACCAAAAACAGAAAATGCAGGTCCCGCTACGTTTTACGGGTGTTTCCAAAGGCGTGAAATTAGGCGGAGTCCTGAACTATGTTCGTCGAGAACTCCTTATTGAATGTTTGCCCAAAGATATCCCTGGGGATATTGAAGTGGATATCACGAATCTGGATGAGGGGCAAAGTATTCATGTAAACGATTTGCAATTGAAAGAGGGAATCAAAACTCTCAATAACCCCATGGATGTTCTGGTTGCAGTAGTTAAAGCAGAAGTAGAAAAAGAGGAAAAACCTGAAGAAGAGGAAGGGGTAGAGGCTGAGGAAACTGAAAAGAAAGCTGAGGAAACTGCAAAAGAGTGAAAATAATAGCAGGGCTTGGGAATCCCGGCTCCGAGTATGAAGAAACCAGGCATAATATCGGTTTTAAAGTGGTGGATTTTTTAGCCCATAAGCATGGGATTGCTGTTGACCGAAGAAAGTACAAAAGTTTTATTGGAAGAGGGGAAATCAACGGCATTGAGGTTTTGCTGGCAAAACCCCAAACCTACATGAATTTGAGCGGCAGGGCTGCAAGAGCTATTCAGGAAGACCTGGGAATAGAGACCAACGATTTTATTATCGTTCATGATGATATTGACTTAGCTCTTGGGAAAATAAAAAAAAAAGAAAAAGGAGGTGACGCTGGACAAAAAGGAGTGGGGTCTATAATTCAGTGTCTTCAATCGGGCGAGTTTTATCGCATCCGAGTGGGGGTGGACAGGCCCCAGGCTGGCAAGGATATTTCGGAGTATGTGCTTTCGCCTTTTTCAAGGGATGAACAGGAACTCGCGCAAGATGCCGTGGAATTGGCGTCGGAATTGATTGAAGAGTTGTTGAATCCTTGAACTGGGCCTTTTTTTTTGCCCTTTGTAAAGAAGTTGATTTGCGGGAATTTTTGATTGCCACAAAGGCGCAAAAATCACAAAGAAAATAGCCTTTTGAAGTTAATGATGAACCCCTTTGTGGGATTTGTGGCTTTGTGGATGAAATTGATTTTTTAATTTTTTTTTGGAAGGAGAGTTGATGCGATACTTAGTTTATTTAATGCCTTTTCTGGGAGTTTATGGTTTAGTTTTGGCTTGGCAAACTTACCAGGATATTGAAAGTAAAGAGGTGGGAACGGACCTGATGAGGGAGATCGCCGATTCCATTTATGAAGGCGCCATGGTATTTTTGAGGAAAGAATATACCATTCTTGCCTACTTTATCGGAATCGTATTCCTGATTCTTGCTGTTTTTATCAGCTTTTGGACCGCTTGTGCCTTCATCGTCGGAGCCGGTTGTTCCATGCTGGCGGGTTTTTTCGGAATGAATGCCGCTACCAAGGCCAATGTAAGAACCGCCCAGGCGGCTAACCAGTCGGGCCAGGAAGAGGCATTAAGCGTTGCTTTTTCCGGTGGCGCGGTGATGGGCCTTGCCGTGGCCAGTCTCGGACTCATTGGAATTGGCGTTTTGTACATCTTTTTTGGAAGCGTGGCCTCCGTGAGCACCCTTAGCGGATTCGCCATGGGAGCCAGCTCCATTGCCCTTTTTGCCAGGGTTGGTGGCGGCATCTACACTAAAACCGCTGATGTGGGATCAGACCTGGTGGGTAAGGTGGAAGCCGGAATTCCCGAAGATGACCCCAGGAACCCTGGTGTTATCGCCGATAACGTGGGAGATTGCGTGGGCGATACCGCTGGAATGGGAGCCGATATTTTTGAATCTTATGTGGGCTCTACTATCGCCGCTATCGTACTTGGCGCCACCATGGGCGAGTTGGCTCCCCAATACATGGCCTTTCCTTTGTTGGTGATTATGATTGGCCTGGTAGCCTCCGTTATTGGCATTAAGTCCATATCCATCCTCAAATCTTTTGACCCCGCAGCGGTTTTGCGATATTCCACTTTTATCAGCGCGGGTATTTTTCTCCTTGCCGCCTACATCCTTACTTTACTGATGAGCCTCCCCGTGGGTAATTTTTATGCCCTGCTGCTGGGATGTCTGGCTGGAATTTCCATTGGTTTAGTGACGGAATATTACACCGCCGGTCCGCCGGTTAGAAAAATCGCGGAGTCTTCCCAGACGGGCACAGCTACCCTGATCATCACCGGTCTCGCCGTGGCTCTACAGAGTGCCGTGGTGCCCGTTGTCATCATTGCTATTGCCACTTTGCTGGCTACAAGCTTTGCCGGACTTTATGGGATCGCCTTGGCGGCGGTGGGAATGCTGGCTACCGTGGGTATTACCATGTCGGTTGACGCCTATGGACCCATTGCAGATAACGCGGGTGGAATTTCCGAAATGGCTGGATTGGGAGAAGAAACCAGGAAGATCACCGATGGACTGGACGCCCTTGGAAATACCACAGCCGCCATCGGAAAAGGGTTTGCCATCGGTTCCGCAGGCCTAACCGCCTTGGCTCTTTTCTCTGCCTTTACGCAAGCGGCGAAACTGAGCTCCATTGATTTGCTGAACCCCATAGTGGTGGTTGGCCTCTTCATTGGCGGGGCCATACCATTCTTAATCGCGGATTTGACCATGACTTCCGTTGGTAAAGCGGCCATGAAGATGGTTGAGGAAATTCGCAGGCAATTCAGAGAAATACCCGGTCTGATGGAAGGAACCGGCAAGCCTGATTCAGCCCGATGTATTGATATCTGCACCACCGCTGCCCTCAAGGAAATGGTTCTACCGGGACTGATTGCCGTGGCTATGCCTGTGATCATCGGTAAACTTTTAGGCGCTCAGGCCCTTGGCGGAATGCTTGCTGGCGCCACCCTCTCCGGTATACTATTGGCCTTGATGATGTCCAATGGTGGAGGCGCCTGGGACAACGCCAAAAAGTACGTGGAACAGGGCAACCTGGGCGGTAAAGGCAGCGATTGCCATAAGTCCACTGTTATTGGAGACACCGTGGGTGATCCCTTGAAGGATACCTCCGGACCGGCCATGAACATCCTGATCAAGTTGATGTCCATTGTCTCCCTGGTATTTGCTCCACTGTTTCTATAAAATACAAAATGCAAAAGGAGGGGCGGGAAATATTCCCAAGCCCTTTCCTTTTGCGTTTCAATTTCTGCCGCAACTTCTCAAAAAGTTGAGGAAAACATTTTTTTCAAAGACCTCCCTTGTATCCCCTCCCTTACAAGTAGGGGACAAAAGGTGGTCTCCCTCAACTATTTGAGTAGTTGCCTTTGAGTTGGGGGATCGTCTAACGGCAGGACGAACGGCTCTGACCCGTTTAATCCAGGTTCGAATCCTGGTCTCCCAGCCATTTTTTTTCTGGAGACTTATGAAAAGATTTTTACTTTGTTCCTTATTGGCCGCGTTTTCGGCCCTTGCCGCCTTGCCCGCGATGGCGGATGAAATTTTCAGCATCAAACCATCTTTTATGAGCCTTAACCCCGAAGGCCAGTTTGGCGCCACGGCCCTTGGCATTACGGGAACAAGGATGGATGTGGACAAAACCCTGGGTTTGGGCAGGTCCAACTCCGGAACGGTGGAAGCCGCTTTGCACTTGGGGGATTTCCGCCTCTCCGGCTCTTACATGCCCCTTAATTTTTCCGGTAGCAAACCCCTGGGCCAAACTGTTAACTTCAATGGTCAGGTCTTTACGGCGGGAACTTCCATTAACAGCAAGCTGGATATGGATATCTTCGACGTGGGTCTCACATACTATATCCTCAATTTCGACGACCTGCCCACGCGTCTCCAGATTGGGCCGGAACTCTCCATTAAAGCTGTCCGGGCCAGTGTTTCCCTCACCGGAGCAGCCTTGGGATTGTCCGAAAACAAATCCGTCACCGCGCCTATACCCACCCTTGGTCTCCGGGGAAGGATTGGCTTGTCCGATTTTCTGGGCTTGACGATGA
>JAJDAS010000314.1 GCA_029261755.1 Nitrospinia bacterium | reverse complement strand
GTAGGCATCTCCACAGAACCATCCAACTTATCAAGAGCGTTGGCGCCCGCCCTGGTGTGGTGTTGAATCCCGCCACACCGCTCAACTGTTTGGAGTCCATTCTCTCGGAGATCGACCTGGTTTTACTTATGTCCGTCAATCCTGGTTTCGGGGGCCAATCCTTTATAGAATCGACCCTGGCCAAAATCAGCAAATTAAAAGAAATGGCCTCGGGAAAAGGTTTGGCAGTGGAAATAGAGGTTGATGGTGGAGTGAAAAAAGGCAACGCTGCTTCCATAATCGATGCGGGGGCTGACGTCCTTGTAGCTGGTTCGGAAATCTTCAGCAGTACGGATTATAAGGATACGATTGCTAAATTAATAGGTTAATAGAGCTGGGAAATTTGGATAGCTATTGGCATCTCCTTGCTCCAAAAATGCTGAATTGCTAAATTTGAACGTTTTCAATATGTCACAAAACCAGAGTTTCTTCAAGCCTCAACGCCCTCTTGTCCTCTTCTTAACAACCGTAACAGCAAACTGATACCCGCCGTACTCGGTCAATTGGGTGTCGTCGTATTTAGGCTTCAGATGATGCAGGACCCTGGTTTTTTCGAACTTTTTTAACTGTTTTTAAGGTGGTTTCGTAATCTGAGTTGCAGGCAACCACAGCTTTTCCCTTTTCATGTATTTTTGTGTATTTCATGGGCGGAGAAGTTTGAAAAAAGAGTAAACCCATGACCCCCAAATGCCATCCCACTATCGAAGCCGGAACCAAGAACGCACTTGATATGCATAAAAACAAGATTGTCATTGTTGGCCTGACCAACGTGGGAAAGAGCATCTTATTCAATAAGTTCGCAAAATCCTACTCCCCGGTGGCGAACTATCCCCAAACAACTATCGTCATTGAGCGTAAAGACTCCACCTTTGCCGGAGAACCCTTTGAAATCATTGATACCCCGGGAATCTCCTCTTTGAACGTCTTCTCCGAACACGAACAGGTAACCCGCAATATTTTAATAAAAGAGCACCCGGAACTCCTTCTCTTTTGCGCGGATGCCTCCCGCTTAAAGCAATCGCTTGTGCTTCTTGCCCAAATTTTTGAAATGGAAATACCCACCCTTCTTTGCCTCAATATGGTAGACGAAGCTTCGCGAAAAGGGATAACGATCGATTCGTCGGAGCTGGAAAAAGGGACCGGCTCCCCGGTGGTTGAAACCGCTGCGGTCCACGGCTTAGGGCTGAAAGATCTGGAAAATATGGTGCAAAACATCATTCCCCACCGTGGAAAGGTGCGGTATCCGGCATTTATTGAAAAAGGGATGGAGGATTTGGGTGATCTTTTTCCCGGGGATAACCGTCCTCCAAAGGCCGTGTTGCTCCTCTACATGATGGGTGACGAGGATGTGGCAAAATATCTTGAATCCAAATGCTGCAAGGAAACTTATGCCAGGATGAATGAAATTCTCCTGGGCATATACCGCAAAACCTCCGTGGCGAACATACGACAGTCTATTACCCAAACTCGCGAAAACTGGGCCGATCAAGCTGCGGATAAGGCCACCAGTAATGCGGCCTTTACCGCACCGGGGATCGCCCAAAAAGCTGCCTGGGCATCACGCCATATTATTCTGGGATGGCCCATCCTGATTGCGGTTCTCTGGGCCACCTTTTACGGAATTGGGACCGTGGCCACGGAATTGACGGGGTTTTTGGATGAATGGATTTTTATACCCATAACAAATCTCGTTTCCTCCTTGATACCGATTCCCCTCCTTAATGAATTTATCGTGGGTGATTACGGTATCTTATCCATGGGGATCTTTAATGCCGTGGGAACAGTCGTCCCTATCCTGATTGTTTTTTTTCTTATTACCAACTTTCTTGAGGATGTGGGATATCTGCCGAATTTAAGCGTCCTGGCCAATCGATTTCTTTCCTATTTCGGGCTAACTGGCAAGGCGGTCCTGCCCATGGTGCTTGGGTATGGATGCAATACCGTTGCAACCTTGACCAGCCGCATACTGGAAACGAAAAAGGAACGGATCGTGGTTTGTATCTTGATTGCCCTGGGCGTGCCATGCGCGGTCCAGCTTGGGGTTTTGCTGGCTATTATGGCTACGTCGCCTTTGTCTGTGTTGCTCATTACCATTACCACGGTGCTTGGGACCCAAATCCTTTGCGGAATAGCCTTGAATAAATTGGTGCCAGCAGAGCGTAAGCCCGACTTTATCTTGGAACTTCCTGCCTTTCACCTCCCGAGCTGGCGCAATATTATATTGAAGACCTATTACCGGATCAAGTGGTTCCTGATGGAAGCGGTCCCCTTGTTCGCCCTGGGTGCGGCCTTGATGTTTGGGCTGGAAAAAACAGGACTCCTTACTTCGATCAAGGATATCTTACGTCCGGTGGTAGTGGGGTTTCTTTCTCTTCCGGATAAGGTCACGGAGGTGTTTATTCTTGTCCTGTCGCGGAGAGAACTGGGTGCCGTCTATTTTAAGGATATGGTGGATACGGCGGAGTTGGATTACTATCAGACAGTTGTGGGGTTGGTAGTGATCACGCTCTTTATTCCTTGCATTTCCAATACTATGGTTATGATCAAGGAGCTGGGCTTACGGTGGGCCATATTATCGAACTTGGTTATTATCTT
>JAJDAS010000313.1 GCA_029261755.1 Nitrospinia bacterium | reverse complement strand
CCCTGACAACAGATGCACATTTTCTGCAAAACGGGTTTAAAGCATTATTACGTGAAGCTTAGAAGAAAGAGATCTAATAATGCGCTATCTCATCGTTTTAGAACAAACGGAAGATGGGTGTTCGGTTCAGGTGCCTGATTTGGCTGTGGTTATCAATGGAAGAAATATCGAGGAGGCCAAGCTTGCCGCTATCAAGGCCATAGAAACCAACCTGGAAGCCTATAGGGAAGCGGGAAAAGATGTACCAAGAAATGAACCCGCTCAAAAACACATGAAGAACCCGGATTTCGAGGGTTTGTTATTTACATATGTGAATGTTGGGCACGTCAAAGAGAAAAAACATGGCAAATAAAACAACGGAATCCAAGGGAAGCACTTACCAACAAATAGGAGAGTTTTGGGACGGGCACGATGCCACGGAATTCGGAGAACAAACCCATGTGGAATTTAAGGTGGACATTCAGTCCCAGCGCAGATATTACCCGGTTGATTGTACCCTTTCCTCTAAAATCCGGGAAGTAGCTATAAATCGTGGTATCAGCGAAGAAACCCTTATTAACTTGTGGCTTCAAGAGAAAATTAATCAAAGTGAAGTTGAGGACAACGTTATGACATAAAAAAATAAAACCAGACAATTTAACGAATTCGCTTTTGCGTTTTCGCAGCATCAGTTTCATTCCAAAACCGCCAATTAGAAACAAAGCAAACGATGCTACGGGAACGCGTCCAGTATGGGCGCGTCTTCTCGTTCGTGTTTGCTTTGTGGGGCTTGGCGGTTCCCGGAGTGAAACACGGACTTGAGGATTGCGCCCTTTTTTTTTGCCCTAAAGCAGAAACAATTTGCCACTAAGACACAAAGGCACAAAGAAAAAACAGAGGATTGAAAGCAGTCAACAGTGAGGCAGTAGGTGTATAACGTTTGTTTTGGATTGCAGTTAAGGCAAATGGCAAAAAAATGATTTTTATTTTTCATGTTTCACTAACCATATTTTTATAGGAGGGAAAAACCATGTATGGACCGAACCCACTTTTACATGATGGAGATAAACCCATTGATCCCCTGGACGCCTTGCACAGGATTAGCCATATTTTGAGGGCAATTGGCGATTTGCCGCTTCTGGATACCGTTGATGCAATTGAGGTCTCCAAAGAATCCAAGGAGGGGCAGCATATGTTTGTAAATTTGATGGCGGACATGGTGGATCAGATTGTGGAAGCAGCAGGAGAAAAGGGAAAGTCAGAGGACGGATTACAGAAGACAGAGAACGGAAAAAAACAAGGAGTGAGGGAAACTTAAGCACCTACTACCGGATTGCTATAGTCTTTCATCTATTCCCCCAATTTCCCAGCTGTGGTATAATCAAAAAAAAGAATTTGGGACATTGGGACAGTCAAAAAAATGAAAGCCAACGAAAAAACAAACCTCAAGAAACCATTCTCCCCTGAAAAGGAAAACCATTACAACGATGATGGTGTGGATGTGACGCTCATCCAATGGATGCTTTCCCTGACCCCCACCGAACGCTTGCAGACGTTGCAGCAGAATGTTCGATCTATTTTGAAATTGCGCAATGCCAAAACCCAACCTTGATTTTTTTGAGATATAAAAAGATTTTGTAGAAAAAGAAGTGGATTTTATTCTGGTCGGCGGTGTGTGCGCAGTATTGCACGGCGCTCCTGTCACCACTTTTGACCTTGATTTGGTTCACTCCCGCGCCCCTGAAAATATTGAGCGGCTTTTAGCTTCCCTTCGGGATTTGGACGCTTTTTATCGTGTGCGCAAAGATATTCGGGTGATTCCGGATGAGTCGCATTTACGATCTTCGGGACATCAACTTCTCATGACACGTTTCGGACCTCTTGACCTTCTTGGGACCATTGGGAAGGGACATGCCTATGAGGATTTGGCGAAGCACACGGAAAAATTAGAGGTCGATGGAATGACTATATACGTCCTGACTTTGAGGAAGCTAATTGAGGTTAAAGAAGAAACAATTCGTGAGAAGGATAAAGCGTTACTTTTAATATTGCGGCAAACTTTGAAAGAAAAATCAAAGAAGTGAATCTTTACCATCTTGCCTATGCCACCCATGCTCATTGCTTGAAGCACATTTTTTTTACTCGTTACTTGTCACTTGTAACTCGTCACTTTCCTAAGCCTAAGTTTTCAAAACAATCTTCCCAAATTGCTCTCCCCTCGACATTATATTAATAGCCTCCACACCCTGATCAAGCGGGAGAACGCGGTCAATAACCGGTTTCACCTTTCCTTCAAAAACCAGCTTCATCACCTGGGAATAATCCTCGGGGCTGCCCATGGTGCTACCGATAATCGCTATCTGTTTTCCGAAAATAAGGCGGGTATCTATTTCAACATGTGGTCCACTGGTGTTGCCAACGATCACGATCTTTCCTCCACGCGCCACAGCTCGAAGGCTATCAGTCAGAGTAGCTTGTCCCACGTTGTCCACTACTACATCTGCACCACGTTTGTTAGTCATTTTATAAATGGCCTTGGCCCATTCCGGGTTTTCATTATAGTTGATTACCTCATCCGCGCCGAGATTGTAAGCCCTCTTTACCTTTTCTTCCGTACTCGTTGTGGCGTACACCGTGCATCCCAACTGTTTCGCAAGTTGGATGGACGCGCTGTTGACTCCGCCTCCGGCTCCGATTACAAGTACGCTTTGTCCCTTTTGAAGTTTTGCCCGGCGGATCAGCATGCGCCATGTGGTGAGGTAAACCAAACCCGATGCAGCGGCTTCTTCGAAAGAGATCGTTTCCGGCAATGGCAGAAGGTTCTTTGCCGGAACCACTGCGTATTCGGCATGAGTCCCGGGAACATGTTCCCCAAGAATCACAAAACCGGGACTCACGCTATGTTCGCCTCGTTTTGTGTACTCGTCTTCAAACCTGTTAACTCCGGGATTAATGCACACCCTACTGCCAACCGACGGATTTGTAACTCCATCGCCCAGGGCGGCAACGATGCCAGCGCCGTCCGATCCGCCCACATGGGGCAATTTCAGGTTCAAACCCGGCCACCCCCGGCAAACCCAGATATCCAGGTGGTTCAAGGCGCTGGCCTTGATTTGTATGAG
>JAJDAS010000312.1 GCA_029261755.1 Nitrospinia bacterium | reverse complement strand
TTGGCGGTTTGTTTGTCAGATAAAACTAGCTTTTTCATACAACCAGTATAACAAAGGTGTATTTAAAAAGCTAGAATTTACTTTAACTATTTGCCGATTTTTCAATCGCGACTGGTATAAAGGGCGCTCAATAATAAAACCGCTCCCCTTGTCCTTTCCCTCACTTTCCACTTGGATTTTCCCTCCATACATTAAAAACCCTTGTAACCATTTACCCTTTTAGGGTCACCCTGCCAGCCACCCCTTTGGGGGTGGCTGGTGACTCGCTTGAGGTACTCCACTCCGTCCATTTTCGGCATCTTGATATCCAGCAGGACCACCTGTGGGACGACACCGGAGCACTTTTTTTAAGGCTTCCTCTCCATTATGGGCCGTGGCGGTGGCAAAACCTTTTGCTTTAAGATATTTTTCCATTAATTGGCATACTTTGGTTTTGTCGTCAACTATGAGGATTTTGCTCATAATTTATATAGTTCAGGATAAAGTTTTTTTGCACATTCCTGGCAAATTGAATGAGTGAATTCCGCTTCCGAGTGGTTTTCAATGTAGGCCTCGATTTGATTCCAAAAGCCCTTATCATCGCGTATCTTTTTACAAGAGGCGCAAATGGGAATCAATCCTTTTAATGTTTTGATTTGGGCCATGGCCCCTTGAAGTTCAAGTATCAGCTTCTCCCGTTCCTTAACCAGGCGTCTCTTTTCCAGGCTCGACTCCATGGAAACCTTAAATTCCTTCAGGCTTACAGGTTTTCGGATAAAGCCGTCCGCACCTTCCTTAAAGGCGGAAATAGCCGCTTCAATATCATCCACTGCGGTTAACATGATCACTACGCAATCCTCGTTTATCTTCCTGATTCTTTTCAGCGTTTCAATACCATCGATGCCGGGCATCCGAATATCCAATAAAACGATATCCGGATTTTTATTTTCCACATATTTCGTGACGTCCATACCATTATGAAGAGAATAAGGCACATAGCCCTCCTTTTGCAAAAATTTTTCGAGGGTCTTGCAAAAGGTCTCTTCGTCATCAATTATTAATACTTTGATTTTTTTGTTCATTTAGTGGTCAACTTCTTTCCCGGGTTGATGGTTTCTTGCTGCTCCATGCTTAAAGTAAGGAGTAGGGAGTAGGCAGCATTCTCCTTACTCCTTACTCCTTACTTCAAATTCCCTCTCCACCGGCAAGTCAATCACAAACGACGCTCCCTTTCCTTCTTTGCTTTCCACCCTTATCTTTCCACCGTGGTTTTCTTTTATGATGGATTGAACCAGGGAAAGACCCAGGCCGGTCCCTTCCGTTGCCCCCTTTGTTGTAAAGAAAGGCTCAAAAAGGCGGTTCATTATATCTTTTGGAATGCCGGGCCCGGTGTCGGTAAAGCGCACTTCCACTTCTTCCTCCATGGTCCTGGTGCTGATGGTTATCCTGTTATCTTTTCCCCCCTTCATGGCATCTTTCGCGTTGGTTAATAGATTTAAAAAGACCTGGGACAACTTGTCGCCGTCCGCTTCGATAATGGGCAGGTTTTCCTCGTATTCCCTTTTAATCAGGATATTTTCCAGGTTCATCTCGCGCTCCACCAAAGAAGCGGTTTTGTCAAAAAGCTCGTGAACATCCACTGGAGCAAACCCGGTCTCCTTTTGGTGGGAGAACATCCTAAGGTTGTTCATGATTTTGGTGGCCCGTTGGACCTGTGTCATTATTTCGTCCAGATCTTCCCGGACTTCCCCAGGCAATTCTTCCATTTGCAAAACCTGAACGATGGTGGAGATTATATTGATGGGGTTAAGCGTTTCGTGGGCCACGCCTGCCGCCATGGTCCCAATGGAGGTGAGTTTTTCGGAGCGCACAAGTATTTCCTGGGCCTTTTGCAATTTATCCAACGTGTTTCTTAGTTCCATGTTTTTCTTTAGAAGTTCTTTCTCCCTCACCTTGCTCTCCGTGATGTCCATGACATATTCAATCACCTGACGCATCCTTCCATCCTTGGTAAATATCGGAAATCCTGAAACGGCGAGATTCACCTCTTTTCCGTTTTTATCGCGGTGTAAGTGCTCCATAAAAGCAGCCTCTCTCGTTTCCTTTATTTTGTTTATTGGGCAGGGATGTTTCACGCCCGTGCAGGGTTTACCCCTGCCGTGTGTGGTTTCGTAGCAGGTTTTTTGCTCAACGTCTCCACCCAGGCTTTTTGCGGTACAATTGGCCAAGACAATTCTAAAATTATCTGAATTAATAACATAAAAAGGGAAGGGAAGAGAATCTAAAACCCTCGACAGCAAGTCATTTTGATGCAAGATTGTTTCTTCGAACCGCTTACGCTCCGTGACGTCGCGGACAACCGCCACAAAATAATCCTTATCCTCTTCCTCAACATACTTCATGCTCATCTCAACCGGAAATTTTGAACCGTCTTTTCGCAGGTTCTCACTCTCTCTCACTATAGAACCTTTATTTTGAACTTCCATGCTGGTTTTTTCCCATGAGGCCATATCTGAAAGATTTGAATCAATATCCATGACGGTGATGTTGAGAAGTTCTTCATATTGATATCCTTGGTTTTTGCAAGCTTTTTCATTAGCATAAAGAAAACCGGCTGTTTTGGGGTCAACAACAAAAATACCATCGCTGGACTGATCCATCAGGTTCCTGAATAACAGCAGTCTTTTTTCCATCTCCTGGTCTTCGACTATTTTTTTCTTTAATGGTTGATACAAAGAAAGATATAAAACCGGAACGGCAATTAGAAACAATAAAAGGGAATCGATAAGGACATGCGCCTGACTAGGCAATGGCGGAAAGAGAGGAAACAGAAACATTATAAACGCTTCGGCGCAAAAAATGACTGACGCGGAAACTATCAGAAGGCGAAGGGGCGAAGGAAACGATTTCTCATTATTGGCAATTTTTTTGTTAGTAGTTTCGTTTATAACCACTGTTTTACCCTCCTTTTTTCGGTTGCACAGGTTTTCTTTTAAGTTGAAAGATTCCCGGTATATTCGCCCACCATTTCCAGTAGAAGATCCGGCAAAAAGGGTTTACGGATGACGGCGCAAACCCCTTCGCCCTTCAACGATTTTTCCTCTTGAGAAATATCCGCGCCTGTAATAACTATAATGGGCAGGTTTTCGTCCATTTCTTTTAACTTCCTGAGAACTGCATACCCGTCCATTCCGGGCATCAGTAGGTCGAGGGTCACGAGGTCCGGCCTTTCCTTTTTTATCATA
>JAJDAS010000311.1 GCA_029261755.1 Nitrospinia bacterium | reverse complement strand
GGAAGTTTTCAATCCTGACGCCTTGCTTTATTGGTTTACCGTCCTTTTTAGCAGTTTTCAGGATATAAGATGTAACCTGCCCTGTGGCGTCTGAAAAGGTTAGTGATTCTACTTTTTTGATTAGGCCCCGTAACTTTTCACAAAGTTTTTTGATTATTTTAATGGAGACTTCCGGCTGGCCTCTCATGATTTCAAAAAGATCTTTTCCTTCAATGACCCAGAATTCACAATCCGTATTTGTAACTACATTGGAAGTCCTTTTTTTACCGTCTAATACGGCAATTTCTCCAAAAAACTCCCCTTTGGAAAATTCGGAAAGGATTGCCTCCTTCCCATCCGGTGAATATAAGGTGTACTTTCCCTCACCAGACACCGTGTGAAAAAAAGAATCACCTGGGTCCCCTTCCTTAATAACAAAACTATTTTTAGGATATTTCCTGCTTTTTATAGAACTAAAAACCAGGTCAAGTTCCTGGTCGTCCAATTCCGAAAAGAGAGGGATTTTTCTAATCGTTTCCTTCTTATCCATAAGGTCACCTTTTACTAAAGTTACTATCTAGTGCCTGAACGAAAAACCCAATTTGAGGATGTGTTGAGCGAGGTTTGTAGTTCCGTCTTTAGACGGGCCTTTTGTTATTAAAAGAAAAAGTAGCCGCCTTCAGGCGGGACTACGAACTGGAAAAATCAGAAAGTAGGGTTTTCGGTCAGGCACTATCTAAAATCAGATTGTAACAAACAAAAAACAAATTTGAAAATGGCATTTTGATGGCATTTACAAATAAAAACAATCTCTTCATTTCATTCAGTGAGATATTGTTCCAAACATTTCTTTGGTCCGGCATCCAGGTAGGTAAACCTTACGATGAAGGTTGACTGGGTTTCCTCATCTACTTGAAGAACCTTCGCGAAAATATCCATATCCAATCCTCTCCTACCAGCCTTGCCCTTAAGAGTTATCCGAATATTTTTCAATGGCTCCATTTTTTTTTCCGAACAAATTACGGCCCCTTTTTTAGACAGCTCAATAAAGGTTCCCGAAAACTCCTCCTTGTTCTTGGATTTTCCTTCAATGAGAGCAAAGGATATGGCGATAGGTTCGGCCAAGTTCTGGAAATCAAGTTTTTCTTCCGGCAAAGAGATGTTGTGCTTTCCTCCTATTCCACATATGTCATAAATGGTTATGGGGGTTTTTACTCCTTTCGGTTCCACCGTTATCTCCCCGCGAACTTTGGCAATGTCGCGGACATTTTCCATAGTTTTCTCGGAAATAAAAACCTGGCCGCCGGTGGTATAAGATTCGATGCGGGAAGTAAGATTTACATTCTTTCCTATGACTCCGTACTTAGCTCTTTTTTCGCTTCCGATATTTCCCACCACCACTTCTCCGGTATTCAACCCAATTCCCATTTCCACCTCCGGCAGGTCCATTTTTTGATTGATCTCATTCACTTTTTTCATTGCAACTTGCATTTCCAGTGCGCAAGCCACCGCTACTTCCGCATGTTTTTCATTGTGAAGGGGCGCTCCAAAGATGGCCAATATGGCATCTCCGATAAACTCATCAATGGTTCCTTGATACTTAAAAAGTATATCCGTCATCTCCTTCAAGTAGTTGTTGATGATGGTTAAGACATCTTCAGGAGAAAGCTTCTCGCTTAGGGAAGTGAATCCCCTCAAGTCCGTCATCATAATGGTGACTTCCCGCTTTTCTCCTCCCAGTTCAAGACCTTGCGGTGATTCCAAAATGCTGTTTACGATATCATCCGAAAGGTACCTGCCGAATGTCTTTCGGATAAAATTCTTTTGGAGTTCCATTCGTTTCTGGGCTTCCAGTAACTTTTCTACGGACTCTGCTAACCTGTTGGAGTTCAGGTATGCCTTGGAGTGGTAGTGAATCCTGCTTATCAATTCCACCCTGCCTGCCTTCTTTTCCATGAAGTCGTTGGCGCCAAGTCCGAATGCCTTGGCCTTGATGGTGGAATCGCTGGATGCGCTGAGCATAATGATGGGGATATCGCAAGTATTTGGATCTTCACGGAAATTGCGCAACAACTCCAAACCGTCGATCTGAGGCATATGCAAATCCAAAAGAATTACCGTGGGGGAAAATTTCTTCGCGGATTTGATAGCGTTAACCGGATCGTTACAGAAGGAAAATGCTGCGTTCTCTTCACCGCCTAAGTGTTGTGCCACCATGCGACAGGTAATTTTAGAATCATCTATCATAAACACTTTGGTAATTTCGCTTTCACCGGAGGTTTGAGAATAAGTGCCCATTTCCCCTTTCAACTGATTGTAATATTCTCTGGAGTGGTTTTTGATGCGGGAAATCAGTTCCAGGGAATCTTCAGATTTAATGATGTAGTCATTAGCTCCTGACTCAAAGACCTTGGCTTTTTGTTCGGCGTCCTGGTTGCTGGAAAAAATGATGATTGGGACGTCTTTAGTGGAGGGATTTCCCCGGAATGAGGCCAACATTTCCAATCCATTGGATTTCCCAATATTGAATGATTGAAGAATCACCGTGGGTAAAAAATCATCCGCGACTTTTATGACTTGGTTTGGATCGGAACAGGATTGGAGGATTATATCCTTATCCTTGTCTATGGCCATTTTAATGAATTTCAAAAGGACCTTGGAACTGGCCACTACCAGAATTTTGATAGTGTGTTTGGAGGAGGCCAGGCTGCTCGGCATGGCGGACTCATTTTTTTTAAGATTTTGGAAGCGTTGGGCGTGATATCTGATTCTGGCGAGAAATTCTACTTTTTTATTGGATTTCAAGAGATAATCGTTTGCTCCCAAGGCAAATGCTTTAGCCTTGATGGTGGGGTCTTCTTCACTGGAAAGGATTAGCACGGGGACATTAGGTGTTAGCGGATTTCCCCTGTACTGTCTTAACAAGTCAAAACCATGAACATTGGGCATGTTCAAATCCTGCAAAATAACCGTGGGTGCAAACTGCCTGGAAAGTTCCACTGCTTTTTCAGGATCGGTACAATATTCGAAATTGATGTCCTCCTCGCCGGACAACATTTTGGAAATGGAGCGGCAAATCAGTAGAGAATCATCCACGATTAAAACCCGTATGGAATCTTTTCTTAATTCTTTTCTTGCTAGCTTTTTGTCTTTGTTTTCCATAATGAATGATTTGTATGAAATAACATTAATCGCCACTACTCAGGTGTTTAGGTTGAAGACTGAAGTATATCATTTATTTCGCAATAACCTAATCAAGCCATTCAAGACCTTCTCAAGCCCTAAGTTTTGTGTGATCACGCATTATTATTTTTTAGGCTCTTCAGGGGTATTTGTGGGAAAGAACAGTGGATTTATTTTTCACAGTGAAAAAAAACGTCTAATCGAAAGCTTATTTTCCTTTAAAAACAGCACTTTACAGAGCCTACGGCGAATTGCCACCCATAGATATCCCCGAGGAGGCATTTTTTATAACCTTCCGCCTTTAGCCTATCCACCTGAGTAGTGACCATTAATCATGCACTGTAGCTAATCCACTAAAGCAAAAAGGATTTTACAGCAAAGGGGTAGAGTGCGCAAAGGAAAGCAGGTAGTTTTTTCGAATAGTGTGGTTATGGAGGAAAATACATTAACTCTATATCACTTTAGCTCACTTTTTCTTTTCGATTTTCGCAGGATTGCGGACTTTATTCGGAATAGCCAGGATCTGTTCAACCAAGGGGTGGGTATCTGCAAAATCATGGTCAATTTGAAGCAATTCCCTAATATAAAGAGCCTCTTGCAGAAATATAAAACCCTGGTTATTTTTCGAGAAGGCGAGGAAATAAAGGATAAGGAAGTCGCCTCTCTTGTATAATACTACTCATTAACTTAGCGAAAGCAATGGTAGTAAAAACAAGGAGGCAACTTTATGAAGAAATTATCACAGATGTGGCTCTAAGTATAAGAAGTTTTATTTCCTTATTTAGAGGAAGAGTTTTGAAGAGCCTTTGACAGAGAAGTTAAAGAAGTTAGTAGCGACTCTGGAATTCGTGAGGACTGAAGAGCATGTTTTTATTCCTTCTTATTGGCATGGTCAACCCCCTAAGAACCGTAAAGAGATAGCACGATCGTTTGTTGCCAAGACAGTTTACAACCTGAGCCTCACACGGGAATTAATTGACAGGTTGAAAACGTCTCC
>JAJDAS010000310.1 GCA_029261755.1 Nitrospinia bacterium | reverse complement strand
GCAAAGCGGCACGGTATATGACTTCAACTTCCTTGGCTGACATTCCCATATCCAAAGCCGTAGCACGGCTTATTTCCGCCACTCGTAACGAATGTCCTCTCGTGTAAGGGTCCTTAGAGTCAACTGCCTCAATCATAGCCCCAATGGTCCCGTAGAACATATCTTTCAAAAGGTTATAGAGTCTCGCATTTTCTATGGTGATAGCTGCCGGTCCGCTGATGCCGGTAAGAAGTTCCAAATCCTTTTTGCTGAAAGCACCGGTCAGGCTTGTGGTGTCAACCTGAATAATCCCCAAAGTTTTACCCTTGGCGATTAGCGGTACACACATGGCCGACCGTATGGTATGAGCGAGAATGGATTCTGCAGAATCAAAACGGTCGTCGCCCATGGCGTCCGAGGTCAAGATAGAAACCTTCTCCTTCAAGGCGCGATTGATCAGGGTTCGGCTGAACTCGACGTCTTCCTCTTTTGACCCTTTTGACCTGTCGGGGGAGCGTACCGCTTTGACGCAAGGATCACCGGTCTCTTCGTCCAAAAGCATGATAAAGCCACGGTTGGCGGGTAGATGTTCGAAAATGAGTTCAAGGATTTTTTCCAATAAGTCATTAATATCGAGTATGGACCCTATTGCCTCATTGACCTTTAGGATGAGTTGATAATTATGGCTGGCACTCTTCACCTCATTGATGTTTTTGCTTTGGATTTTGTCATCGAAAAGAGCCGTCCCGTAGGCATCTAAGGCTAATTCACTATGGGAAAAGTCCGCATCGACGGCCTCGGGAAAAACATCCTGTTCTATTGTGACAGCATCCGAATTTTCTTCCGTACCTTCAACTATGAGTAAACTCGTTGAGCCAATGACAATGATATCGCCAAGTTTCAATTCGCTTTCTTGAACCATTTTCCCGTTGACGTAGGTCCCGTTGCTACTCTCCAAATCCTTGATCCTAAAGTCTGAACCACTGCGCTCAATACAAGCATGAAAGCGTGAGGCTTCCTCGTCTTTAAGTTTAATGGTATTGCCATCTGAACGGCCTATGGCAACTTTTCGAGAAAGGTCAAACTCAAGCCCGCTATCAGTTCCTTTCGTTATTCTTATTTTTTCCACTTTTTCCCTCCAAACAATTGACTACTATTTCCCCCTTTGTTAAGGGGGTTAGGGGATTGTAAAGAGAATTTTAGGAAGTACAATTTGTCTACACTCAACGAAAAAAAGGGCTACCCCATGAGGATTAGCCCCTTGATTTTAATGGCGCGCCCGGCAGGATTCGAACCAGCGACCTACGGATTCGAAGTCCGTTGCTCTATCCAGCTGAGCTACAGGCGCTTATTGGATTCCGATAATATTCATAATGATAGCTTTTTTTTGATTGGTTGTAAATCCTGGAACTTGTGAAAAGTCAGTGAGTATTCAAGATTCTACATTCATGGTTCAAGATTCGAGGTTAAAAACAAAAATAAATCGTCCTCAGTTATTTTGACAAGAAATCCAGAACTATGTTAGCTTAAATGAATTAAAGAGACATTTCCACCAGTTCCAACCAAATAAAAAACACCATGCCAGGGGTGGCTCACAGGGAGCCTGAGAAAATACCCACGGAACCTGATCCGGGTCATACCGGCGTAGGGAAGGCGATGAAAGTCATTGTTAGTTCCAATACTCTTCCTGCTTTCCGCACCACTTCCCTTCTTTTTCCGATATACAACCATATAAAAATTTTTGACAGGATTTACACGATCAACAGGATTTACTCATCTGTATATCCCGTTATCCTGTCTAATAATTTAACCCATAACGTGAAACATCTATGAGAACCCAATGGTTGAAAAATCGCCAATCCCACAAGACCATTACCCAACTTGGCCTTGCCAGAAAAGGCATCGTAACCGAGGAAATGGAATTTGTGGCAAAAAAAGAGAATCTTGACCCCGAATTCGTCCGGTCGGAAATCGAGTCGGGAAGGCTCATCATCACTGCCAATATTCGGCATACCTGCCTAGAACCTATGGGAATCGGAGTGGCCACTTGCTGCAAGGTCAATGTTAATATCGGGAATTCCCCCCTGGGTTCGGGACTCGAATGCGAAATGGAAAAACTCCAACTCTCCTTGAAATACGGCGCCGACACCCTCATGGACCTTTCCACGGGGGATGACATCAACCGGATTCGCGAAAATCTGATCAAAAACAGCCCCATTCCCATCGGCACCGTGCCCATCTACCAAGCCCTCCAGGAAGTGGAAAAAATCGAGGATCTCACCATAGAAGGGATTCTGAAAGTGATCGAATACCAGGCGGAGCAAGGGGTAGACTTCATGACGGTGCATTGCGGGCTGATTCGCGATCTCGTTCCTCTTGCCAAGAAGAGGGTAACTGGAATCGTGAGCAGAGGAGGAGCCATCTTGGCGCAATGGATGGAGCATCACAAGGAGGAAAACCCTCTCTTCGTGCATTATGATAAGATTCTGGATATTTGTGAAAAGTACGATGTCTCCCTGAGCCTTGGAGACGGGTTGAGACCCGGATGCCTGGCGGATGCCAGTGATGAGGCCCAGTTTGGAGAATTGAAAATCCTGGGCGACCTCACCAAGAGAGCATGGGAAAGAGATGTGCAGGTGATGGTGGAAGGGCCGGGGCATATTCCCATGGACCAGATTGCCATGAATGTGGAAAAACAGGTAGAGCTATGCCATGGCGCTCCTTTTTATGTGCTGGGTCCGGTGGTAACGGATATCGCCGCAGGTTACGACCACATTTCCTCTTCCATCGGCGCGGCCATAGCGGCCCAGGCGGGTGTGGCCATGCTTTGCTACGTGACCCCGAAAGAGCATCTCGGACTCCCCAATGCCGAGG
>JAJDAS010000309.1 GCA_029261755.1 Nitrospinia bacterium | reverse complement strand
GCCCTACCACCGCGCCGCCGCCGTAAATGCCGGCTTGTAGTTTTTTTATATCCGAGTCCATTCTGCCCATCATCCAGATGATATTGGAGGTGGAGGTATCTCCATAGCGCCATTTATCATCCTTGGAGTCGTCGAATTCGGGAAGAAGGAAGTGTGTCATGGCCGCGTATTGTTTCACGGGATGCCAGAGGGTGACGGAAACGCAACTTCCCAGAAGGGTGGCCAATTCGCAGGAGGTACGGCTTACAGCGTATTCGCCTGGCAGTAGGAATTTCCGTTCATCCGCCATGTTTTTTCTCGCTCTTATGGGTGGAGTTAATAATTATTTCACATCGCCGGGATGCGGAATATTCAGAGTGATGGTGGTTCCTTTGCCAGGATGGGAGTCCATCCACATCCTGCCACCAAAGGACTTGCACAGGAAATACGCCTTAGTGAGCCCGAAACCGCCTCCATAGCTTTCCTGCTGGCGGGTGTTGCTGCCACGGACACCAAAATCCACCACCTTTTCCAAATCGTCTTCCGGGATTCCCCGGCCATTATCGGATACTTCCAACGTGATGATACCACTTTTGTCCACCAGCCGCACCTGGATTTCTCCACCAGGAGCGGTGTACTTACGCGCGTTGGCCACCAGGTCGCGCATACTATCTTTCAAAAAAAACGGGGTCATCATAGCATCACTCACACCTCCCGCCTGGAAATCCAGCCGGACATAATAATCTTTTTCGGTTTTCTGAGATTCGTTAAAGACAACCCCAAAGCGACCTCTGGAGTTCATGGCAATAGCCTCCAAAAACTCGCGAAGGTCGTTTTCCACCTCCTCAAACGTCAGGAAGACCCATTTTTCCATATTTCCCCATCGGGCTACGGCTTCTCGTACACGTTTGTTAAAGACATTGAGGATGTTCTCCACGTTTTTTACTGCTTCGTCGATGACCATTCGCTGATCCGGCGTGAAAGTATCATCCGCCATGGCAATCTCCACTACCTGATCGAAGTCACCCCTGAAAATGGATAGATATTTATCGCTATCTTCAATTTTCGCCCGCATTTTTTCGGGATCCGTGAAGCTATCCGTGAGGTCACGGCAGGCCTGCAAGCTGTTCTTCATGGGCTCCCCGGAGTCCACAAGCTCCTGTAAAAGCTGAAAATCCACGAACAATACATTCATAAGATTGTAGAAGGAATGCGCCGTGACCATGCAGGTTTGTTCCCTGCTAAGCTTCAACTCCCGTGTGATTTCTATTTTCATAGGATGGCCCCCTGGTCACCACCAGATCGCTCGTAGTGAACCGTTCAGCATATTTTCTCATCTTTATAGCTTCCGCCCAATCTCTCGTTTCTTGGCTCTGCCAGGGTAAAACTTTAATAAGGAGGCTTTGCGTCGTACAGTTTTATAAAAAAAAGGCGCTTCCGGCACGACCTTTTTTGGTGCCAAGAGCGCCTCAATTAAACGATATGATAATTATTCGGGAACTGGTTAGAAGTATCTTTTCAGCAGCCCCTTGAGAATCTCTGCGTGCCTGGCTTCGTCCTCTGCCGCGATGCGAAAAAATCCGGCCAGTTCGTCCAGTCCTTCCGCCTTAGCCAGGGAAGCAGCCTCGTTTTTTCCCTTGTGCGCTCCTTGTTCTCCTGCAAGCATCTGCTCCATGTCCTTCTTGAGGTCATTGGCCAGTTGATTACTGGAGTCCAGCTTGCCCTTGAGTCCCTCCACCTTGCTTCCACGCTGAATGAAATTGGCCCCGTGGTATGCCTCCTCTTGCGCTATTCGGTAGAGGGCCTCGGCCACCTCACCCAGTCCCAGGGTCTGTGCCTTTAGAGCCATGGCCATGTAGTGGGTCACTTCCCAGGTTTCCCCCTTGATATTGGCCTCCAGGTATGATGCCAAGTCCATTCCGGCTTCCTCCACACTTACCTCCGTGAATTTCTCCTTAACCGCGCTACAAACGGGACAATGGCCCGGCGCCTCATCACCCGTGTGAACATACCCGCAAACCGAACATTTCCATTTCTTCATTGCAAAAACCCTCCTGATTTTTAAGGTTATGAATCATGGCGAAAGTCTGCCAAATTCATGGAAATCCTAACAAAAAAAGGGATTGCAAGTCAAAATTTTTCGTGCCAGGCCAAGCCCCTCTTCCAGGTTAAAGAGAGGTTAGCATAGCGTGGACGTATCGCCCTGGACAAACAATGTGTTAAAATAACTAATTTTTTTCATTTCCGGGCGTTAACATCAAGCTTTCTTCTTTGTTATGAACAAAAGAGCTTTTTTCATTCTTCCCTTGTTGTCCCTGCTTTTTTTGGGTTGTTCCGGCAGCTCTGAATCCCCACTTAAAGTCGGAACCAACCTTTGGCCAGGATACGAGTGTCTCTATCTGGCACGTGATTTAGGCTATTACGAGGGAGCCGTCATCGAGCTAAAGGAGTACCCATCTGCATCGGAAGTAATGAGTGCCTATCGCAATGGGGAGATAGACGTAGCTGCCTTGACCATGGACGAGCTTTTTCTGCTGGCGCAGCTCGGACATTACCCCCAAATAATACTCATCATGGATTTTTCCAAAGGCTCCGATGCAATACTTGGCCAACCGTATCTGGAAGGGTTGGTTGATTTAAGGGGGAAACGCGTTGGCGTGGAGGCCATCGCCCTGGGTTCTTTCTTATTGACGCGGGGCTTGGAACAGGTGAACATGACGCTCAAGGACGTGACATTGGTTAATCTGCCTGTGAATAAACATGAAAAAGCATTCAACGAGGGGGAACTGGATGCCGTAGTCACCTTTGATCCCGTGCGGACCAAATTGCTGGAGACTGGCGCCAAGGTGTTGTTCGACAGCTCTCGAATTCCGGGTGAAATCATTGATGTCCTTGTGGTACGGGAAGAAGCCATTGCCGGCCATGAAGATCAGCTTCAAACCATGCTCCGCAGCTGGTTCCGCGCCCTGGACTATCTGGAAAGCAACCCGAAAGAAGCAGCGAGGCAAGTCGCCCCCCATCAGGGACTGACCGAGGAGCAATTCACGGCTTCATTGAAGGGTCTGCGCCTCCCGGACTTGAAAGAAAACATGGACTTGCTGGGTGAGAATAAAACTTTATTCCTGGAAAGGATGCGCCACCTGAGCAGAGTCATGTTCGAGAACGGTTTACTTCAGCGCTCAATCAATCCCTTTCCTCTTTTGCGTGATACACCGTTGCTGGAACCGTGAAATGTAAAATTGATAATTTGCCAAACTTTATTTGATGGCTTTTGGCGACCTATTGAGAGGCCACATCTAAGTAAAGTATACTAAAAATTTTCGCATCCATTATTTAAAAACTTATCTCCGGGCAAACCAAAGCATGGTGTAGCCGCGACTAAGTTATTTCTGATCCGTCCCTAAAATTAGCCCCAATTGCCTAAAATAGATTAAGGCCGAAATGCAATCCATATCCCACAACAAAGTAAAATACGATTTTATTGTCTCCCTTTTGGCGGAGGGCGATGCCATGGTTTGCCTGGACGCAAGGAAGGAGGAGGTACACGTCCCTCCTGAACACAAGGGAAACCATTCTTTGAACTTTATTCTGAACCTGAATTTCAAAAAACCCATCGAAGTGGCAGAGGATGGGATATGTGCCACCCTGTCTTTTGGGGGCCGTCCTTTCCCATGTGTCCTGCCCATGGAGGCCATTTGGGCGGCTTATGATCCCCATACCGGAAGAGGACAGGTTTGGGGCGCCCACGCTCCCGTAGAAGTACTGGAACAACTTGGGAACGTTGCCGCCCTTCCAAAGGAGAAGAAAACCCATACCATACCAACCGGACCACCTAAGCTGGTTTCCTTACCATCACCCAAAAAAAACAAACCCGCCCCCCAAAGAGAGGGAAAGAAGCGCAACCACCTGCGGGTCATTAAATAATTTTCATTACACACTTATTATGCTTACTGATATCAAAACTATTTCACTTATCATCCCCGTCTATAACGAGGTCAAGACCCTGAAAGATATCTTGAAAAAGGTTGATGAAACGGACCTTGGCCTGGAAAAAGAGATTATTATCGTAGACGACGGATCCAATGACGGAACACCGGACCTAATCAAAAGCCTTCCGAATCATTACCAAAAAATTCTCCAACCCAAAAATATGGGAAAAGGAGCAGCCGTCCGAAGGGGAGTTGAAGCGGCCACCGGGGATCTGGTCATCTTTCAGGATGCGGATCTGGAGTACGACCCCAATGACATCAAGGAGATGCTGAAACCTATCCTGCAAGGGAACGCCGATGTGGTTTATGGCTCACGATTTCTTTCCCATGGGTCCCGGAGGGCTTTATTTTTCTGGCATATGATAGGCAATAACTTGTTGACTTTATTGTCCAACATGGTGACAAACCTCACTCTTACCGACATGGAGACCTGCTATAAGCTTTTTAAAAAAGAGGTGATTAAAAATATTCAGATCGAAGAAAACAGATTCGGGCTTGAACCGGAAATCACCATGAAAATCAGCCAGATGAGATGCAGGATTTACGAAGTCGGTATCTCTTATTACGGACGCGGATACGATGAAGGGAAGAAAATCAACTGGAAGGACGGCGTTGCCGCCATTAAGTGCATCATCAAATACGGATTGATAAGAAGAGTTTTCGACAATGATGAATTTCTCGAAGGCATGTTAAGGCATTGGAGAATCAAAATAATTCGTCCCTATATTCAAAGTAGAAGCACTGTATGCGATATCGGATGCGGAAAGCATATGGCTCTTTTAAAACAAATCAGCAGGCTTACCAATAAATGCATCGGTATTGACAAAAAAGTCCCGTCCATCAACTATTCCAACCTGGAAATCAAGACCTTTCATTTGGACAACAAAGTTCCTTTGGATGATGAGTCCGTGGATATAGTGACCCTGCTGGCGGTTTTGGAGCACCTTGAAAAGCCGGAGGATATTTTAAACGAAATTCGAAGGATACTGAAGCCGGGCGGTTTGCTGTTAATAACGGTTCCTTCCACTAAGGCAAAAGCCATCATCGAGTTTCTGGGATTAAAGCTGAAAATTATCAACAAAGAAGAGGTGCTGGACCACAAGCTATATTACACCCTCCAAACCCTGGGGAGTTTAATGGAGTCCCATCATTTCGAGCAACTGAAACTGGAGTCTTTCCAACTTGGTTACAACCTCTTCTCCTGTGGGAGGAAAATCGGAAAATGAAGGTCTGCCTGATCAATCCTCCCTGGATCACTCGACAGGGTAATATCTGGACAAACATTAAAAGCACCATGCCTCCCCTTGGGTTGTTGTACATCGCATCGGTTCTCGAAAAGGCCAATATCCATGTTGATGTCATTGACTTCCAGGCCCTTGGTCTGGATCTGGACCAGATTGAGGAGAAAATTCAAAACCTACAGTACGATTATTACGGGATTACCTCCACTACCTCCATCGTTAAAAAAGGATATCTCATTGCCGGGTTCATTAAGAAGTTCCATCCATCCGCCACTGTTGTCCTGGGTGGAATTCACGCCACCTCTCTCCCGGAAGAACCTTTAAAAGATCCAAATATTGATTACGTAGTCAGGGGGGAAGGAGAAGAAGCTTTTCTTAAGTTAGTGCAAGGCGTTCCGGCCAAAGGCATCCCCGGAATTTCATACAAAGAAGACGGAGAGTCACGGCATATTCAACCCAACGGCATCATCCAGGACCTGGATGCCCTGCCCTTTCCCGCTTACCCTAAGCTTGACTTGAAACTATACCGTCCTGCTGTGGGTGCTTATAAGAGATTGCCCGCCATCAATATGCTCACCACACGCGGTTGCCCCGGAAAATGCACCTTCTGCAATTCCGCCGATATCAAACTGCGTAAAAGGTCTGCGGAAAATATCTTTCAAGAGATGGAGATGCTCTCCAAAAAGTACGGGATGAAGGAGATCTCCTTTTATGACGATACTTTCACCGTCTATCCTACAAAAGTCAAACGATTATGCGAGTTACTCATTGAAAACAAAATCGATTTGACCTGGTGCTGCTTCGCGAGAACGGACTGTGTTTCTCCTGACATGTTGAACCGGATGAAGCAGGCTGGATGCCATCAGGTGATGTACGGCATCGAGGCGGCGGATGAACAAATCCTGAAGAACATCAAAAAGGAGATCAATCTTGAAAAAAACAAGAAGGCCGTGGAGTGGGCACAAAAAGCCGGAATAACGGTGCGATGCACCTTTATGTTCGGGAATCCGGGAGAAACGGAAGAAACCATCGACGAAACCATCCGATACTCCATTTATCTGAACCCGGATATTGCTCTTTATAATATTACTACCCCGTATCCGGGAACCGAGATGTTCGACTGGGCCAAAAAGAACGGATATTTAACCACGGAAGATTGGGACAATTACGATTTAAGCGTTCAGGTAATGGCCTTGCCCACCATTACAAACGAACTGATGCAAAAAAAGTACAAGGAAGCCTTTAAAAAGTTTTATTTTAGGTTTTCTTTCATCGCAAAAAAAATCTTCGCCATTGTCTCGTTGAGGGACTTGACTCTGCTCCGCGAGGGGGTCAAAAGCGTATTCGGTTTTCTGACACCTAAGCTAAAGACCCTGAACCCCAAAAGGTAGTTCTTCATCACCAACCTTGCCAATGACAAACCTTGATTGTCTTTTGTCCCCCTTGATAAGTTAACCTTTATCCACAAGTTGATGAGGTTAAACAAAACATAGGCTTATGGTTTGAGTTTTCCCCTCCTTGCGAAGGAGGGGACTGAAAATCATTTTCCTTTACCCGACTCTCAAAGATATGGATAAAGATACGAAAGATGAACTCACCAAACCTCCCGGTCTCTGAGAATTCCACAAATAACCCATCTCCGCTAAACTGCTTTGATTCCACCATGCTCTGCTTTGTAGCTTTGTTGGGCATTTTGCAGATTCGAGGAGACGGCTATTTCCCGCTTCCAAGGTCCTGGCCGGAAGACCTCCTGATGCAAATTGTTCTGCTGCATACCATGGGAGTCGTGGCAGTAATTATCTTGGCATGTCGACGCTTGATTTTCAGCCAACCCTCCCGGCAATGGACCTTATCCAACCAAACAACCCTTGTTGCCTGCGGGGTGGTTCCCGTATTGGCGATAACAGCCATTTGCGGCATTCATGTGTGGCAGGGGAATCGTTTTGCCGATTTTGGATATCAACCGGACTCTCAACGAATCACCATCTATTTCCTTTGCAGTCTGATTCCACTCATTGGATTTTGGCTTGTTACCCTGAAAAAGAGATCTTTTTCGGTGTTATGGTTTTTGTCGGCTATTCTGGCAAGCTCCTTCATCTTAAAAATGGTTCCCCTCGAGCTCTTCCCCCTTACGGCAAAAAGATCGGACATGCTCCCTTTTTTAAAACAGGCGTGCGGGAGCGTACTGCGGGGTGAGCATCCTTATCAATATTACATGCTGGATAATGGAATCATGACGCCCAATGTCCGGTTCCCCGGAATCATCTTCGGGTTTCTTCCCGCCGTTGCGTTGGGTGTGGATTTGCGATTTGCCTCTGTGACCATAGAAGTTTTGCTCTTCGGATGGATTGCCTACGCTTTTTTTATCAACAAACCCATACCGGAAGAGCGATCCAAATTCCTGTCTGTCATGGTTGGAATCTTCATCCTGTTTCCTTACTGGCACCTCCGGCACGAACTCTATGAAGCGCCTTTTTTGTTGGTTCTTCTGGCAACTTTTCTCGCCCTTTCCGCAAAAAGAATTACCCTGTTTTCCATTTGCGTCGGACTGTTGATATCCACTCACCAATGGGGTGTACTCTTCGCGCCTTTTCTGGTGATCTATCTGATCCATGAACACGGATGGAAAACCGCCTTCCGTTGCGGTATTATTGCCGTGATTGTGGCGGGAATTATTTTCAGCGCAGTGATACAATTCCATTATCAGGAGTTCTATGCAAACGTAGTAGAACTCTACGTGAACATTGTGAAAAAGCAGCATTTTTTCCCGTTGAGCCTCTCCTTCACCGCCTATTTAGGCAAATACGGGTTGGCTGGCTGGCTTTTCCCAACACAGGCTTTTTTACAATGTATTTTGATATTTGTGTGTTACCGTTTTGTTCGCGGGGTAGAGGGCTTAGCAGGGATATTGGCTCTTTCACTCACAGCAATCCTCCTGTTCAACGGCGTTTGCTGGACCTACCAATATCTTTCGGTGGTTTTCCTAATCCTGTTAGGGATGCTTTTTTCAAGGCTTCGCTATGAAAAAGAAGCCCTAGACAATACAAACCCAAAAAGCTAAAACATCAATAATTTAACGCAGAGACGAGAAGAACGCAGAGATCGCAGAGAAAAACTTTTTTAATCTTTTCTCTGCGTCCTCTGCTCTGCGTTAAAACTGTTTTTTCTTTCTGTTATGGAGAATATGATGAAACCTGAAAATATAGACCCAATCATCAAAATCCTAAAAAAAGAGGTAAAGAAATGGAAAGATCCCATCGTTACGGTAATTTCCAGGGACAGGGACCCATTCAAGGTGCTGATTAGTTGCTTGCTTAGCTTGAGGACCAAAGACGAAACCACTGCGGAAGCTTCTAAACGCCTTTTTGCAATAGGCGATACACCTGCAAAGCTGGTAAAAATCGATACAAAAAAAATAGAAAAAGCCATCTTTCCTGTGGGCTTCTACAAGAGAAAGGCGGTAACCGTTAAAGATATTTGCCAAAAACTTTTGGGCGAATACGACAGCAAGGTGCCGGACGAAATCGACGAACTGCTAAAGCTAAAAGGAGTGGGAAGGAAAACTGCCAATTTGGTGGTAACCTTAGGATACAACAAACCGGGAATCTGCGTGGATACCCACGTGCACCGGATCTCCAACAGGCTGGGGTACGTGAAAACCAAGACACCGGAGGAAACGGAATTCAGATTGAGGGAAGCGCTACCGAGGAAATACTGGATCGTGTACAACGACCTGCTGGTGGCCTACGGCCAAAACCTTTGCCGTCCCATCTCGCCTTTTTGCGGACAGTGCAAAATAGCCGGGTATTGCAAGCGCATTGGGGTTGATAAAAGCAGGTGAGGAAAGCAGAAATCTTGTAACGTTTTAGCGTTTTGGAAAAAACTAACGTTCCTTGACGCCGGCTCCATAGTCCCGAGGCTTCCGATGCGGAAAGCTGGCAACTCTCCATCCGAGGGCTGTGGAGCCAGTATGCGTAAATTGACGGGCTAGTCAAAAGACACATTATGGATGCACAGCGCTTCGCTACATTGTAGGCTTACGGTAGAATGCTTTTTAATGCCTGGGGCAATGAACTAAAAAACATCTTACATCGGGCAAACCTTACCATGTAAATACTATTCCGCACCCCTCTTTAATATTCTCTCTGTGTCCTGCGCCTCTGCGTTAATGGGGAGTAAAGAGTTATAACTACGCCCCAAACGTACCTACGGAGTGTCATCCCACACCCGTCTCCACACGACCATTTTAAGGCTTGTCGTAAAATGGTCGTGCAAAAGCTCCCTGTTTCTCAAATATTTCCACCAGGTGACGAAGGGGCTTCATGCATTTCAGTTAACTTTCAATATGCCTTTTGTGGATGCGGATTGCTTCGGCGAGTCCGATCCGATTAAAGTCCCGGCCACAACTTTTTTATCCCAATTGGTTTAGCTCCAGGCCTGGTTCTTCAAAATGATTCCCGAGGTATGTTAAACTGGTACTTCCTGCTACGTATGGTTAGAACGGAATGGTAGAGCAGTGGAATGATGGAATAATCGGGAGAGTGCTTCAGATAAAACTTCCAATATTCCACCATTCCAGTATTCCAATATTCTTTTAGTTGAGGTTTACCTATGGCGTCCGAACCTGAAGAACAACTTAGCCGCAAGGCATTCTTTAAAGAAGGTTTCATGCACATGGCCAAATCGGTCTACTCCGCCGTGGAGAAAAAGGTGGAGAAGTCCGTGAAGCGGATCGTAATTCGCCCGCCCTTTGCCGTGAGCGAGGTGGCCTTTATCGCCTTGTGTACCGGAGGTTGTGATAAATGCGTGAAAGCCTGCCCCCACGACGCCATTGCCCTCTGGGAAAAGCCGGGTTCAGTGACCGGCATCAAAACCCCACGAATCGCCCCGGATAAAGCGCCTTGTTATATCTGCGAGGATTTCCCCTGCGTAGAGGCATGTCCCACCGGCGCGCTTCAGCGCGAAGAAGATGATCCCCTTAAAATGGGTAATGTTCTCCTACGTTTAGGCTGCCACAAAAAGGAAATGAAAGACCCTTTCTGCGACTATTGTGTGGACAGATGTCCGGTGCCGGGCGCCATTCACATGGATGATGTTAAAGGGCCCATTGTGAACCACAAGAAATGCGTGGGCTGCGGAGTATGCGAATACGCTTGTCCGGCCCGACCCTCGGCCATCAAAATCATCCCCTTGGATGTAGTGGTGGTGAAGGAAAAACCGAAGGAAGGTTCCAGGGCGGGAAAGAGCGCTTGAAGAAAAAAACCTTTCACCCTTTGGAAAGGAGGAGTAGTTGAAGAGTTATCGCAAAGAACTATGGTTCAATACCCCCACACGGGTTGCTCTCATCAACATCACTTCACAGGTGGAAGATTGCCTGAGAGAAAGCGGCATCCGGGAAGGGATGGTCCTGGTGAACGCCATGCACATCACCGCCTCGGTGTTTATCAACGATAACGAGTCCGGCCTGCATCACGATTACAAGGAATGGCTGGAAAAACTGGCTCCCCATGAGCCAATAAGCCAATATCGACACAATAACACTGGTGAGGATAACGGCGACGCACATCTGAAAAGGCAGATCATGGGACGCGAAGTTATGGTGGCTATCACCAACGGCAGACTGGACTTCGGGACGTGGGAGCAGATTTTTTATGGCGAGTTCGACGGACGCAGACGCAAGCGCGTTTTGGTGAAGATCATTGGAGAATAGTTTTTTTAATGAGTGACGAGTTTCAAACGTACTATACTTGTCACTCGTCACTGCACTTTAAAAAAGGAGGAGAGAAAATGGACAGGACCTACAAAAAGATTGAATTAATCGGCGTATCCGAGGAAAGCTATGAGCAGGCTATCAAAAACGCCATCGAAAAGGCGGCCAAAAGCATTCGAAAGCTGGACTGGTTCGAGGTCCAAGAGCAACGGGGCAGGGTCATAGACGGAAAAGTCGTTGAATTTCAGGTGGTACTTAAGGTGGCTTTTAAGCTGGAGTAAGGCTTAGGGCCGCCTTAGTTCTTGAACGTTTTATGCTGCCTTAGTTAGGATATGTACCAGGAGTTGGTTAAGGGAAACGCCCTCTCTTCTGGCGCTTAGTACAAGGTCTTTGTGAAGTGACTTGGGAACTCGAACATTGAATACCCCACTGTAACTTTTGTCCGGTTCTGGAATAGCTAAATTTTTCTTTATGGACATATCCAACCAGCCAAGAATGGCGTCCCGGCCATTTTTCAAAGCCTCTTCCGGGGTTTCTCCATGAGAAATACATCCTTTCAAAGAAGGGGCTGAAGCCAGATAACACTGGTCATCATTGGAATAACGGATTATTAGTTCGTAATGGTCAACAAGCTCCTCTGCTTTCTGATTCTTTCTATTTTTCATGGATCGCCTCCTCCACTAATTTTATTTGGTAAGGTTTCGCATCTTCCCCGGGTTTTCCGGAAATGACCACACGTCTTTGGTTTTTATAATACTTTCGGTGGGAACCTTTTCCGCGAAAACGGTTAAAACCCGCCTTAAGCAGTTTCTTCTCCAACTCCCGGATCTTCATACTATATATGGTACTACATATAGTACATTGAAACAAAATATTGTTTTCCTTTTTCAATCAGAAATCAAAAATCTTAAATTGTAAAATTACATGCCCTCCCAATTCCTCCCCACTACCAAGGAAGAGATGAAAGCCTGTGGCTGGGAGGAGTTGGACGTCATTCTCCTCACCGGAGACGCCTATGTGGACCACCCCTCCTTTGGTGTTGCCGTGGTGGGACGTTACCTGGAATCGCTGGGTGTGCGGGTTGGAGTCATCGCCTCACCGGATTTGGACAATCCCCAGGACTTTACCCGACTCGGCGAACCAGCATGGTTTTTCGGGGTTACGG
This sequence comes from Nitrospinia bacterium, assembly GCA_029261755.1. GTDB lineage: Bacteria > Nitrospinota > Nitrospinia > JACRGO01 > JACRGO01 > JACRGO01. Next base: position 3,017 of record JAJDAS010000309.1, on the reverse strand, counting down.
CGGGGAACCTGGACTCCATGATCATGCGTTCCACCGCCTCTAAGAAACATCGCTCCGACGATGCCTATGTCCCCGGCGGTGAGGGCGGACTCCGACCCAAGCGGGCTACCATCGCCTATTGCAACAAACTTCGCGAGCTTTTCGGCCACCCGCAGATTCTCATCGGCGGGCTGGAGGCTTCCCTTCGACGCCATGCTCATTACGACTATTGGGATAATAGGGTTAGGCGGTCCATCCTGCTGGATTCCCGCGCCGACCTCCTCGTCTTCGGCATGGGGGAGCGTCCCATGAAAGAGATCGTAGAATCCATGCGTGAGGGCAAGCGGTTGAAGGAGTTGAAAAACATCCGTGGCACGGCTGTGATGATCAACATCACGGAGCGGAAGGAGTTAGGCGATCTTGCCGTCACCCTTCCCTCCTATGAAGAGGTGGCCGCCAACAAAGTGAAATACGCCCGGGCCTCTCAAATCATCCACCTGAACCAAAACCCAACTTCCGCCAAGGCGCTGGTGCAGAAGCACGGCAATCGTTATCTGCTGGCCAACTCACCCTCCCTCCCCTTTACCGAAAAGGAGTTGGACTCCATTTACGCCCTCCCCTTCACCCGGGAACCGCACCCCGTCTATAAAAAGAAGATTCCCGCTTTTGAGATGATCCGCTTTTCCGTTACCGCCATGCGTGGTTGTTTCGGAGGCTGTTCCTTCTGCGCTCTCACGGTGCACCAGGGAAAGGCCATCCAAAGCCGGTCGGTGAAATCCATTGTGGAAGAGGTAAAGAAAATCACACGGATGAAAGGGTTCACCGGGTATGTCTCCGATATCGGGGGACCCACGGCCAACATGTACAAGCTGGGTTGCCGAGATCCCAAAGCGGAGGCGGCCTGCAAAAAACTTTCCTGCGTCCACCCCAAGGTGTGCAAGGTTTTGGAGACCGACCACGCTCCCCAGATCAAAATGCTGAAAATGGCAAGGATGGTGGAAGGGGTGAAAAAGGTCTTCGTTGCCTCCGGGGTGCGGTACGACCTGGCAAATCTCTCGCCCAAGTACATTCGCGAATTAGCGCGACATCACGTCTCCGGTCAATTGAAGGTAGCGCCGGAGCATTGCCATCCCAAGGTCCTGGATACCATGAGAAAGCCCGCCATCGAGGAATTCGATAAATTCCGGGACCGGTTTCTGGAGGAATCAAGAAGGGCGGGGCTAGAACAGTATCTGGTTCCTTACTTCATCTCGGCCCATCCCGGATGCGGCATGGAGGAGCAAGTGGAGATGGCGGACTATCTGAAGCACAACAACCTGCGTCCGCGTCAGGTGCAGGAGTTCATCCCGGCGCCCATGACCCTGGCCGCCGACATGTATCACACGGGCATGGACCCCATGGACGGATCGGAGGTTTTTGTGCCAAAGAGCGAAAGGGACCGCAAACTTCAACGCGCCGTCATGCAATACTACAAACCGGAAAACCGTGACGCCGTGCGCAGGGCTTTGCAAATGGTGGAGAGAGATGGGAGTGCGCTCGAAGCGACCAGGATGAAGAAGTTTGCCTCCGGCAGGCGTAAGAGGCCCGTTCAGCAAAAACGTAAAGGGCGAAGGTGAAGGGGAGAGAATAGTGACGTGTGACAAGAAAAAACAAAAATCATAAAAATTTGTGTAAATCCGTGTCAAAAAAAGTTTTTTCCAAACAGCTAAAGTATTACGAATATTTTAGCTTAGAGAGGTGGTCACAATTTGCGACTACCTCTGCTTTCGCTGATAGCTGAAAGAGGAAATCTTCAGGGAAACGATCTTTATCTCCTCTTAACTTTGCCAAATTGACTCTTCACAGACTCAAAGAAAAATCTATTGCAGCGCTTACTTTAGCAAGTTTCTCTTGGGAAAGGGTTGCTATTAATGAACCAATTTTACCTTTGGAAACAGTTTGTATGTGATCACAATTGATTGCACAATCATTTTTCAAACCATCTTGGGAAGATAGGAATACCTCGCTTGGTATATCTCTAATGGTTGAAGTTATAGGCGCTATTGTTACTTCTCCCATATATTATAGAATGGAATCCCTTGTCAAAAGTAAAACCGGTCGTTTTTTATCTGGGGCATGGAATTTATACCATCTAATTTCTCCACGTTTCATCAATCACCACATTCTTGCTCAGATTCCCAAACACTGAATTCGGCCTTGTTTACAGGCTTATTCCGATATCCTCGCTTATGCTTATCTTCAAGCCGATTAATGTTTGATTGCGCTAAAGCTTCACGTAAAGCATGCCTGGTAAATGCAGATCTGTTTGTTTTCAGTTTTTTTACTATTTTATCAACAGCATTGACTAATTCATCATCTAAAGTCATCTGAATTGTTTTCATAAAGACCTCCTATTTTATGTGGATGTATGTACCTATGATAATCCACATAAATTAAGTAGTCAAAACTTTTTAATGGGGAACGTCTCAAAGAGATGACGCCTCACATTAGAAGCAAGCAGAAAGGGCAGGATGGAAGGAATATCGCTGATATTGGCTGCCCACCGGGTGTGAGTGTTACCAAGATTTCCGATCCCTAAAGATCAAGCAACCAAAAAAAATATCTTATTATTCATTGAATTATCATGGCATAAGCTGAAACTTAAGCTATAAGCAGACTTGACCCGTTTTTTTTTTCTTTGGGTAAATGCGCTAATGATGTTTTCATGATGTTAATAATATACGGTAACTGCTGAAAATAACAAAGTGTTTATAGCAGAGAACAGTAGGTTTATTATTTCTGGGCATAACGACCCGGATAATCAGGGCGTGCCGAGCTTGCATGTTCGAGAATGATGGAAGGAAAAAAATGCTTGAACCTGATGAAACGCCTGATGGTAAGCCTCTGGTTGATCCGATGGTTGTGTGCCGGGCAACGCCCGGCTACTTACTGGTGATGCTCGATATTTTGACACAGGTATCGGGCAAAGTCCATACCCAGCCAGATGGAGGCGAAGGGTAGCTGAAGGCAAGGTTGCTGCAGCAATGTAGCGGCTGAAG
>JAJDAS010000308.1 GCA_029261755.1 Nitrospinia bacterium | reverse complement strand
CAGTAAAGTCAGGAAGGTAGGAAGAAGGGCTGATTATTGCCGCAGTAATGTGATCCTTACTAATTTATCCATGGAAACAAATTTCAAATATCCCGAGTGACTCTTTGGCCATGGAAGCCGGTTTTTAATATTTCTCCAAGTAAAGTTTGCCATCCAATCAATAGATAGTATGCTATTCCGCTTGCTTGATGTCTTCCAAAGGCCCGCCAAATATTTTCAATCGCCTTTCTAAAGTTTCCAACAGTTTCCACTGGACAATGGGAATTTCCGAGATGATATCGCCGGGAATATAGTAAATACCAGAGGGTTTTGTCACGCTAATTTCGAAACATTTTGAGGCGTTATAAAGTATAGACTCTTCTCCGCAAAATTCCCCAGGGCGAAGTACTTCAATTACTGTATTGTTAGCCAGTAGTTGAAGTTCCCCCTGGTATAGCAGAAAGAGCCCCGGTTTATCACTAACTCGAAACCGCTTCCCCTCCTCACACATCTCCAGCTTCGCGGCCTGGGCGATTTTATTCTGAATAGGATAAGAAACCGATTCTCCCAATAACCAAGTACCTTGCAAAAAGTCTCTGCAATCCATAACTGTTTCTATGTTTCGGTAAAGGTTATTCCGCTTTACAAATTCATGGTACAAGCCCCCTGGCATTTTCAGCGCCCAAATGTAGCTGGCCGCACGATAGGTTTCCATGGAGGGCGCCTTCAAAATGCCGGACAATTCCCCAATTAAAGAGCCTGCGGAGAGCATCCGATTGACGCCGGTTTCCGACTGAAGCATTTCCACCATCCCTGTCAAAATAAGATAAACAAAATAATTTTCATTTCCTTCCTTGACCAGGATGGATCCGGCATTGAATGGCACAACATTGCAGTTCAACAGCATCCGCAAGTCTCCCGGTGGAACTTCAGAAAAATAAACGTTCAGCAGCTGGGCTGCGTAACGCATGGTATAGTCTTGGTTTGAGGGAATCAGAACATCCACCATTCCAAAAGGAGCGCTGGAGCCTATTCCCTTCTCCTGAACTGTAAGATCCGAGGCTGTATGGGACAAGATAATCTTTTCAGATTCGTCCTCTTCAAAATCCACCGCCTTTCCGTGAATCATTCCTCCACCAATATCAATTTTTTTTAGATTTGCCGGAGTAAGGTAGTCTGACAAAACCTGGTCGTAAAGTTTATTAGATAATCCGGGTTGCGATGCCTTGTCTGTAACCATTCCTTTTAGCACATCAACCGAGGCGATGTCCGCACAATGGGCATAGGTTCGATATCCATCTTCCCAAAAAGTTCTGAAGTGAAAGATATTGCATTCCACGGGATGCGGGGAAAAGATAGGCTTGATCTCCAAGCCATCTATATTGTTCCAGGCATCCAGTTCAAGATCATAAATATCAAAATACCGGTCCAGGTGGTCTTTGTCCCATGAAATCAAAGCTCCAAGTTTTTTGGATACCGAGGCCCTTACCATGGGTGTTGTATAGTATTTGATACGGTGGTCCGAACGTATGAGTGTTGTCAAACCTGAGAAATGGTCGTCATGGGCGTGGGTGTGGAAGATTCCTTCGATTTCATTGACGCTGATTCCAAGGGATGTCAAACTGCTCAGGATATTAGGTCCGGCATCAATGAGGTAGATTTTTCCGTGGAAAACCAGGATGCTGGACATACACGGGCGGTTGATGTCCCAACCATCCCCCTCCCCCGAATGAATGACCGCAAAGTATTCCCTCTTTATTTGATGGAATCCCAGTTTGTAAGGCGGTTCGTACTCCACTCCATCGGGTAGGTTCAGATCAACCTCCACCGTCTCTCTCAGGTATTGAAATTCATAACGATTGAAGCCGATACGGCGTATAATAACCCCGTTTTTTATCTCAACAAAATCTGATCCAACAGTTCTGGATTCGAGAAGGTCTTCGCTTGGACGGATTTGGCCAAAAGCAAACTTCAGCTTCAAACGCATCATTTCCTTGGCCCTTTTTTTGGAAACTCCCGTTTTGGCGATTTCATCCACTGACGACAAGCCATAGTTGCCGGTAAAAATGTATTTCATCTGAGCTTCGATCTGTTTTTGCATGCCTACCAGGATAGGTTTTTCCCCTTTATTATTTGGATGGTTGGGCAAAATCATCCCCTGCCTGTATAACATCTGTAGCACCGGAAATTCCGCAAGGTTGGAAAAATTCCCATGCTGGACCAGTATGTCGGACAATAAAATGGCGTTTGGGCCTGTTTCAAACGGGATTCCGCCTCTTTCCACGGTCTTGATCAGGCCCATTTTCATCAGATGTTTAACACTATCCGCCGGGCAACCACATAAAACATAGAGGTCGGCTTCCGGAATGCCGATCCAGTATACCCCTGAACTGACTTTTATTTTTTCAATCATAAAGAAACCTTATAAATGGGATGCTGTTTTTTTTAGAACGACGCTGAAGCGATAATAGTATGAAATGAAAAAAAATTCAACTCCTCCATTCTTTTTAATCTTGCCACAGAGTTTTTTATACTAACCAGGCATTTCCCGTCTGTCAAGTTAATTTGTTCGTTGAAAAATGGGTAAGACGTAGAGCGGGGGGCGGGGCGCGAAGAGCTGGGTGTAGAGAGCGAAGCGTGGGTCGCAGAGCACAATGAGTAGGGTGCAAAGCAGGTGGGTTGTGCTTACGCTATGGGCTGGATTAAATGGTATAGCAGTAAGAGGAAGATCCGAGGATGTTGGCGAGGATTCCTTTTTCTTTCAGCTTGTCCACCACTTCGCTGGCGGCGGCTTCAAAGTTTTTCACTTCCGCGAGAGACATGTCCACCCCTGGTGAAGGAGCTTCTTCTTCACCCGAAATATGGATGGATACCACCGGAGCGGGGTGGATGAGGGTTTTGAGGGCCTGAACATCTTCTGCGGAGAAATTATTTATGGGGGAAATAACGATCATGCCGGCGTCGATGAGAAGCCTTGTTACCTCTCCGAAACGCCTCATTACTTCCCTGGAACCAGACTCGGCAAGGTCTACGTCCAGCCCAAGCCGCAGATTTTCTCCGTCCAGCAGATAGGCGTGCCTTCCCTCCTGAACAAGCTTCTTTTCCAGCTTTCTAGCCGCTTCCACGATACCCTGGCTGCCCCCGGAGAATAGTACCACGGCGGCTCGGTGTCCGTAACGTTCCGCACGGTCCACCATCTTCACCTCTCCCTTGACCCACTGGATATCTCTGTCGCGGGCCTCTTTTCTATATGCCTCTTGCTCGTCCGAGATGAATTCCATGATGATGCCGCCGCCGCAGACATCGTATCCGTCGACGATGACAAAGCGTCCCGTGGATTCAAATTCGGAGTAACAGTCAAAGGCGATGGCGGATTTGGTCTGGATAGTAACTTCCGCCACCTCGTTTCTTCCCACCTCGGTGGGCGATTCCTGGGTGCCCAGGTCCGAGGTATCTACAATCCGATGGATGTCCACGATCTCGCACTCCACCTCTCTGGAGCAAATTCTGAAGATATATTTCCCTCCCTTGAGCAGGCTCTTCCTCCCCATCCAGAAAATATTTCCGCGAAAAAGGGAGGAGACCGGGGGGATGCCCTCCTGGTGGGTAACGATTTCGCCACGTTCGATGAAGATTTGCTCGTCCAGGGTGATTCCTGTGGATTGTCCGGCCCGGGCTTCCGAGGGCAACTCTTCAGCGTTAAACAGTTCGATGGTTTTGACGGAAGCCGTTTTGTTGGAAGGAGAAAAGACCAGGCGGTCTCCCAACTTCAGTTTACCGGAGGTGATCCGGCCAGCAATGATCCTTCTGTGGTCGAACTTGTAAACGTCCTGGATGGGAAAGCGCAGGAGTTGGGCCACCGGAGGTGTTTCCTTGGAGAATTTTTCCAGGGATTCCAAGACTGTGAATCCTTGGTACCATGGCATGTGTTCGCTTTTGTTGACGATATTGTCGCCCTTTTTGGCGCTGATGGGAACGAAGCTTTTCGGCACGACCTTCAGGTCGGCCAAGTAGGCGCGGTATTCCTTTTCGATAGCTTGAAAGACCTCCTCTTTGTAGTCCACCAGGTCCATCTTGTTCACTAAGACTGTGATCTGTTTGATTCCCAGCAGGCTGAGCATATATCCGTGCTGCTTGGACTGTGCCTTAACGCCTTCGTGGGCGTCAATGACCAGCAAGGCTGCTTCGGCACGGGATGCGCCGGAGATCATGTTCTTGAGGAATTCCTTGTGGCCGGGGGCGTCGAGGATGGTGTATTTCCTGGAACCCCAGCCAAAAAAGGTCCTGGCGGTGTCGATGGTAATACCCTGTTCCTGCTCTTCCAGCAAGGCGTCAAAGAGGAAGGCATACTCGAACTCCTTCCCCTGCTGCTCACAGATGGCTTTGATTTTATCCACCTTGCCTTCGGGAAGCGACCCGGTATCGGCATAAAGCCTACCGATTACCGTGGATTTGCCGTGGTCCACATGACCCACAATGACGATATTAAAATGTTCGGAGGTTTCCGGTGCTATATTCGTCAAGAGAATTCCTGTTTTTTTGTTTTAATTTTTTTTGAACTTGTCACTTGTCACTTGTCACTTGTTACTTGTCACTTGTTACTGACTCACATATATCCGTCTTTCCTCAGCATTTCCAGTCCGCGTCCTTCATCCTGCGCCCTGCCAGCCCTTTCCGCCACGGTGGTATTCTTCAGTTCCTCAATGATCTCGTCCACCGTCTTGGCTGTGGACTTGATAGTGCCTGTACACGGGGCACAACCGAGGCTCCTGTAACGGGTGCCGTCGCCTCGATCAAAATAGAGATCCAGAATAGGCATCTTTTCTCGCTTTATGTACTCCCAGATGTTGAGTTCCGTCCAGTCCAGGAGGGGGTGGACACGAATGTGGGTTCCTTCCGGAAAATTGACCTTGAACTGGTTCCACAATTCCGGAGGCTGGTCCTTGAAATCCCAATCGTTGTTCTTGTCCCTTGGAGAAAAATAACGTTCTTTAGCGCGAGTTCCCTCCTCGTCCGACCTTACCCCAACAATGACTCCGGTGTAATTTTTATCTTTCAGCAGGAGATCGAGGCCCTGGGTTTTGAGCGCGGTGCAGCAAGTAAAACGGCCCTTATCGGGATGCATCCCCTCCTTCAGCGCCTTTTTATTCTGCCCCACCACCAGCCTCAGATTCCATTCCTTGGCGACCCGGTCGCGATACTCGATCATCTCCGGTATTTTGTAAGCGGTGTCGATATGCACCAGGGGGAAGGGCACGTGGCCGAAGAAGGCCTTACGGGCCAACCAGAGTAAAGCCGTGGAATCTTTTCCCATGGACCAGAGCATGGAAAGGTTATCAAAATTTTTATAAGCCTCCCGAAAGATGAAGATACTTTGGCTTTCAAGAGCGTCTAAATGATCCATTGGTTAGAATAAACTGAAAAGGTTTTGGGATGATGGGAGTAAACCAGATTCGGCGATGGAGAAAGAAAGGCCAGGGAAGCCATTCCCCGGCCTTTCCAATTTGTACAATCTCAAAAAACTGATTACAGTCCGGCCTCTTTCTTTAAGGTAGCGGCCTTGTCCGTTTTTTCCCAGGTGAACTCCGGCTCGTTCCGGCCAAAATGTCCGTAAGCGGCCGTTTTCTTGAAGATGGGCCTCTTCAGGTCCAGGGTCTTGATGATGGCCGAAGGGCGAAGGTCAAAATTCTTTTCCACAAGTTCCTCAATTTTTTGAGGGTCGATCTTGTGAGTATTAAAAGTATCCACCTTTACAGAAACCGGGTCTGCAACTCCGATGGCGTAAGCCACCTGCACTTCGCATCTGTCCGCCAGACCTGCTGCAACGATATTTTTGGCTACGTAGCGTCCCATGTAGGAAGCTGAGCGGTCCACCTTGGAAGGGTCCTTCCCGGAAAAGGCTCCGCCGCCGTGATGGCCCGCGCCGCCGTAAGTGTCCACGATGATCTTTCTACCGGTAAGACCGCAGTCTCCCATGGGTCCGCCTACTACAAACCTGCCTGTGGGATTGATATGGTATTTGATGTCGTCGGCCACCAGTTCCGCTGGGAGAATAGGGATTACTACCTCGCGAATCACATCCTCCCGAATCTGCTCCTGGGTAACCTCATCGCTATGTTGGCTGGAAATCACCACGGCGTCTATTTTTACCGGTTTGCCGTCCTTGTACTCAATGGTGACCTGGGATTTGGAGTCAGGCCTGAGATAGCCCAGAGTCCCGTTTTTCCTCAACTCCGCCATTTTCTCAAGAAGTTTATGAGAAAGGTGAATAGGCATGGGCATCAGCTCTTCCGTCTCGTTGGAGGCGTAACCGAACATGAGCCCCTGGTCTCCGGCCCCTTGCTCTTCTTCCGTTGAGCGATCCACGCCCATGGCGATATCCGGGGACTGCTTGTCTATGGAGGTAATCACCGAACAGGTGTTGCAATCGAAGCCGTATTCCGCGTTATCATACCCGATTTCCTTGACGGTCTGTCTGACCAGGGATGGGATATCGATGACCGCCTTGGTGGTAATTTCCCCGGCAATCACAATGAGGCCCGTGGTGATCATGGTTTCACAGGCCACGCGGGAATTGGGGTCCTGCTCCAGTATGGCATCCAGCACCGTGTCTGAAATCTGGTCCGCCATTTTATCGGGATGCCCTTCCGATACTGATTCCGATGTGAAGAAAAAGTTATTGCTCATGAATTCCTCCAAGAAAATGTATGGCCGGATTTGTCGGCCATTGGGTTAAAAATAAGTTTTTTTCTTTGAAATGTAATATGGGATCGCAAAGGCGACCCTCCTTTATACCAAAACCACGCACCCTATTTCAATTTATCCCCTCGAAAATGCGTTCTTCCACAAAATCTTCCGGGAATTTTTCAGCCATGGCGTTGTAGACAAATCTTTCGATTTCGCTTGTGGAGCCAAGGTCTAAAACCTTTTGTGCAAATTCGTCGGCTTCTTTTTGGGTGATGGAGCGGATGAATTTCTTGACCTTGGGGATGGAGTGGGCGTCCATGCTGATTTCATCGATTTTCCCCAGTCCGAGAAGGAGCATGGTATTGATGGAATTGCCTCCCATTTCACCGCAAATGCCTACTTTGACATCGGCCTGGTTTGCTTCGCGGACCGTATTCCGGATCATTCTGAGGACAGCCGGGTGGAGCGGTTTGTAGAGGTAGGCCACATCTTTATTCCCACGATCCACTGCCAAGGCGTATTGGATGAGGTCGTTTGTGCCGATGCTGAAGAAATCGACTTCCTTGGCCAGGAGGTCTGCTATGCTTGCCGAGGAAGGGGTTTCGATCATGATGCCAATAGGTATATTTCGATTGAACGGAATCCCCCGTTCTTCCAATTCCTCTTGGGTCTCCTTCAGAATGTTTTTTGCTCGCCTCAGCTCATCCACGCCGGATATCATGGGAAACATAATTTTGATATCCCCATAATGGCTGGCTCTTAGGATTGCGCGTAGCTGCACCTTAAAAATATCAGGATTCCGAAAAGAAAAGCGTATTGCGCGAAGTCCCAATACAGGGTTTTTTTCAGGTTCGATGTCTATTTTGCTGGAAGGCTTGTCACCTCCGATGTCCAGAGTTCTGATGATCACAGGGTCCGGCTGTAGCGCCTCAGTGACTTTTCTATATTCATGAAATTGCTCTTCTTCTTGCGGCAACCCTTCCGGGTTCATGAACAGGTATTCCGTACGAAAAAGCCCCACGCCTTCTGCTCCGTATTGGCGGAGGATTTCCGGGTTGTCGGAAGATTCTATGTTGGCCGACAATTTTACACAATAACCGTCCTTGGTTTCTGCGGGAAGTTCTCTGTTTTCCAGAAGTTTTTTCTCGTAATAACTTACCCTTTGTTTTTTCTCCAGAAACTTTTTGAAGGTTTCCGAGGGTGGATTCATATAGACCTTCCCTGAAAATCCGTCCAGGATAATGGCATCCCCATTCACCGCTCCTATTTCCTGAATGGAGAGGCCCACCACTGCCGGAATTTCAAGCGCCGCCGCCATGATTCCAACATGAGATGTTCTTCCGCCTTCTTCAATGATAAACCCAAGAATCTTGGATTTATCCATTTGTATAAGGTCGGAAGGTTGAAGGTCGTGGGCGATGATAATGACAGGTTCCTGGATATTTTCAAGGTTTTCCTGTTCGCGGTCCTGCAAGTTCAGCAAGACCCTGTTTTTTACCTGCTCAATATCATTTTTTCGTTCCTGGATATATTCGTTGCCCGTATCGGTAAAAAGTCCGATACATTTTTCTGCTGAAAGATGGTAGGCCCATTCCGCTTTGACCTTTTCTTCCCGGATAATGCGGATGGCATCTCCCACCAGCATTTCATCTTCCAGCAGAAGAATATGGGTATCGAAAAGATACAACTGAGTTTGTCCGAGGACTCCCGCCGCACGGCTGCATACATCTTTTATGGCTTCAACGGACTTCCTGATTGCATCCTTGAGCCGTAGAATCTCGGGATCAATATCTCCTTTGTCAATTGGCAGCTTCACAGGAACCACCTGGTCTCGGTCAAGAAAATATGCCTTGCCGATGGCAATGCCTTTTGAAGCATTTATTCCCGTATGTTCCGACTGTAATGGTTTCACTGAAACTTTCTCCACACCGGATTATGGTACGAAAAAGGAGTGGATTTAAAGTTAGATAGATTTTTTTTGGATTTTTTCAGGTTTACTATTTGAAATAGCGGGGCGCATAGAAAGTGGTGGCTGTTGCCAGGCGGTTATTTGGCTTATTTTGCGGAAGACCCCTTGGATTGGGGCGATAAAAGATCGGAAGCCACGGTAATGCTTTCGCTTCCGAACCTTCTGATATCTTCCGCTGCTTCCTTGAGGTTGCTGTATGATTCCAGCATGGAGGTTTTTAGAAGCATGGGCAGATTCACACCGGAAACCACCTCTACTTTGCCTTCCTCCAGAAAGGTGATTCCGATATTGGATGGGGTGCCTCCAAACATATCCGTCAGCAAAATCACGCCTTCTCCAAAATCAATCTTCTTGATGGACTGTCCAATTTTCTCCGTCGCGGAAGCTGTCTCCTCGTTGGGTCCTATGGCCACATGAATCAAATTTTCCCTGTCCTGGTGCAGGATCAATGCGGAGGCATTCAGAAGTTCCTTGCCTAAGTCTCCGTGTGTAACGAGGACAAACCCTATCATAGCTCACTCCAGTCCATCGTCTTTCAATTTGGTTATCCTGAACATTTCAGCGCCATCCGCCGCCTTCATCAGGTCATCGCGCAACCCTTCGTCTTTCAACAATCGAGAAATCCTGGCCAACGCCTTGATATGGGGACCCGTGGAGTTTTCCGGCGCAATCAATAAACAGATCAGGTGGACCGGTTCCTGGTCCAGGGAATCAAACTCAATCCCTTTAGTGGACCGGCCAAATACTGCTGTCATCTTTTGGATTTCCTTTACCTTGGCATGAGGAATTGCCACATTGAAGCCTATACCCGTTGACCCAAGATTTTCCCTTTCCATCAGTGCTTTCAGGACCACACTGCTATCATGAATAAGGTTTTTCTCATGCATGAACCGGGTCATTTCATCCAACACTCCCGTTTTTTCATCGGACTGAAGGTTGGAGAGGACCAGGTCTTCGTTCAAAATTTCCGTCAGTTTCATGAGTCTTTTTCCTTGATAATGGTTCCTTGGCCTGTCCCTTAGGGGGTGAGCAGGCCAAAATCCCCGTCATGTTTTTTGTATATCACGTTGACTGCGTTACTTTTGGCATTACGGAACATCATAAACTCGTTGTCGGAATTTTCCAGTTTTTCCGCCGCTTCATTTTCGGACATAGGCTCTTTGTTTACATTAGTGGTGGCAGTGATACTTGCTTTCGGAGTTTCTTCCGGCAGAGTCTCGTCTTCATGTGTCAACGGAACGAGCTTGGGCTCTCTTCTCGTTTTTTTGGAAATGATTCTTTTCTTATGTTTTTTTAACAGCTTTTCGATCTTGTCCGCCAATTTGTCAATGGAGGCATACATATCCTCGGTTGTTTCCTTGGTATGGAGAATGAAACCATCAGCGGTGAGCGTGACCTCGGCGGCATGCCTTTGTTTTTCCACCGACAAGACGATACGTACTTCAATGGCTCTGTCTAAAAACTTCCTGATTTTCCCCATCCTTTTTTCGACGTGGGAATGTAAGCCATCCGTTAATTCAATTTTTCTCCCTGTCAAGGTAATCTGCATAAATCTTCTCCTGGTAAGCATCTAAAAAAATAAAATGGTGAATTCAGTTTAAAATAATTTTGGCTTGTTATCTGTTTTGTTCATAAACCCTTCTTCTCTGGCCTGCGGCACTGATTCTCATTTCCTTCCTGTATTTCGCTATGGTCCGCCTGGCAATTTTGATATTCTTTTTAGACAGGACTTCCACGATTTCCTCATCCGTAACGGGTTTATTACAATCTTCTTCCTCAATGGTTTGTCTTATTAATTTTTTCACATGATAAGAAGACATGTTGGAAGAACCCAAAAAAGTTCCCAGCCCGCTATGGAAAAAGAATTTTAACTCGAAAATTCCCCTCGGGGTATGGATGTACTTGTTGGTGGTTACTCTGCTGATGGTGGATTCGTGCATGCTGATATCATTTGCCACATCTCGCAGGATGAGCGGCTTCAAATAGGCGAAGCCCATATCCAAAAAATCTTTTTGGAACTTAACCAGGCTGGTGGCGGTTTTGTAAATGGTCTGACGCCGTTGTTCAATGCTTTTAATAAGCCATACCGCAGATCTGAATTTTTCCTCCATAAAATCTCTTGTGGAGCTTTTGGTTTTATTCCCCTTTTCTTTATCAAGCAAATTTTTGTAATAGGGGTTTACCCGCAGGCTGGGCACTCCTTCATCGTTCATGATCACCTTATATTCCCCATCTTCCTCCTTTACAACGTAGACGTCTGGGATGATGTACTGGGTATCGTTTTCGGTGAAGCGGTGGCCGGGTTTAGGGTCAAGCTCCTTTAGAACTTTCACGGCTTTGATCACCTCATCAACTTCAATTTCAAGGGCCTTTGCTATTTTATCCAAGCGGTTTTCCTGCAGGAAAGCCAGATGGTTGGTCACAATGGCTTCAGCGAGGCCGCTATCCAGGTTCTTTTGTCGGAGTTGTATCAGGAGGCATTCCTTCAAACTTCTTGCTGCTATTCCCGGAGGATCAAAGCCCTGGATCATTTTTACCGCCTCTTCCACTTCCTCCAAACTTGCTTTGCATTCCTCAACGATTTCTTCCAATTCTGCCTGGAGGTATCCTTCCGAATTCAGGTTGCCGATGATGTAATACCCAAGCATTTTTTCTCTGTGGTTGTCGGTTGCGGAGCCTAGTTGCAAGTGCAGGTTATCGCTGAGGGAGTTGGTGCTCTTGAGGGTTCCTTCAATGGAAGGCTTTTCGGTATAGTCCTCGAAGTAAGAACCCTGGTCAAAATTCTCCTGGTAAAATGACTCAAAATCGATTTCAGGGTCTTGCCGGGGAGTCTCTATGTCGTCCGTGTATTTTTCCACATCGGAAGTCATCCCTTCGTTTTTCAGCAGGGTTTTTTCCGATTCCGCTGTGGTTACCTCACCATTGCCGTTTTCACCTTCACCCTCATCTTCCATGATAGAGCTCTCTTCCAGCAGCGGATTTTCCTCCATGGATTTTTGAATCATCTGGACCAGCTCCATGCGTGCCATGGGGAGGAGTTTTATCGCTTGCTGAAGCATTTGTGTCATGACCAGCCGCTGGGACTGTTTCATGACTAATTTTGTTTCAATTCCCATTTTTTCTCAATTCTCGGAAGTTTTGGAGCTATTTAAAGTGATTTGTCGCCAATTGGATCAGCAGTTCCAAGGTTCCCTTCAAACAAAGGTACGATTCTTATTCCAGGGAAAATTTATCTCCCAAATATATCTGACGGGCTTGTTCGTTTTCCTCGATGGCTTTCGGGGAACCTTTCGCGATCACTTTGCCCTCATTGAGGATGTAGGCCCTGTCGGTAATGCTAAGTGTTTCCCGGACATTATGATCCGTGATAAGGACGCCGATCCCCTTTTCCTTCAGCCTGTTGATAATGAGTTGTATATCCCCCACCGCGATAGGGTCGATTCCGGCAAACGGTTCATCCAAAAGGATGAATGACGGGGACGTTGCCAAGGCTCTGGCGATTTCTACCCTTCTTCTTTCACCGCCTGAAAGTGAATAGGAAAATGTGTCCTTTAAATGAAAGATCCCAAGTTCACGGAGAAGAGAGCGAACCTTTTTTTTTATTGCCAAGCGGGTCAAGTTCCGGTTTTCTAAAACGGCGGTAATGTTTTCTTCAACCGTGAGTTTCCTGAAAATAGAAGGCTCCTGAGGAAGGTAGCTGATTCCCTTTAAGGCTCTCTGGAACATTGGGAACAGGGTTATATCTGTTTTGCCGAGAAATATTTTCCCTTGCTCCGGCCTGGCAAGGCCCACAACCATGTAAAAGGTGGTAGTCTTGCCCGCTCCATTAGGCCCTAAAAGGCCCACTATTTCCCCTCTCCTAATCTGGACGGAAACTTTATCAACAACTTTCCGCTTTTTATAGATCTTTATTAAATTGATTGCCTTGAGAACTTCCACATTTTACTCGTTATGCTCTTTCATCCAATTCAAATAATTTCTGCAGCTTTAGTCATTTTAGGCTCTTTTTCTGAACTTATTACCTGCTGCTATCTTTTTCGTTTGGTTCTTGGTCTTTTTGAAGTCCGGCTTTTTTTCTTGTCTTCCTTTTTTTCGGGATAGAGCTTCAGTTCAATTTGCCCTCCCTCTTTTTTTGCGCTATTCACGATGAATTTATCTTCCTCGATGAGGAAGATCATTTCATTCCCGGTGATTTCATTGTTTTTTTCCCAGGCCCTGGGTTTGCCAGTGAGAATAATGCGTTGCGTGGAGTCATAATAAACCGCTTTTTGTCCCGTTGCATGCCGGTCATTACGATCGATTACCACATTCCCCGTGGCGGTAATTTTCTCTGGACTACTCCCTTCAGGTCCGTTATAGACCTCCAACTCATCTGAATGGATGGTGAGGTCGCCTCGGACGGCAACTACGTTCCCGTAAAAAAAAATCTTATTTTCTTTTTGGGCCGACAGCATGCGGTCGGATTTGACAGTGATAGGTTCTTTATTGCTCTGATTCCTTTTTCGGCCTTTTTCCTCAGCGTGGGAATTAGACAAGGAGAGGTAAAAGAAACAGGCGATTGCGGTTGCTAAAACAAAACACTGTTTTTTGTTTGAAGCGGAGCAAGGGATTCTATTCATCTTTTTCCGGGTCTATGAACATAACAACATTATTCAGCAACTCAATTTTTTCTTCTTCCACATTGGAAAGCAGGCCTGTTCCGGTGACCTTGAAATTTCCCCCGGTAATGGTAATAAATTCCTCCGAGCTAATGTTTTTGGTGGCAGCTTTCCACTTCAACCTTTCCGATTTTAACGTAAACTTGCCATCAAAAACCACCACATTGCCCAGGGCCTCCATATCCTTAGTTTTATTTTCAACCACTCCCCTGTCCGAGGTTAGTTTGACAGACTCTTTTTTCGGCCTGGAGATGGTCAGGTCCATCTTTGTCAATTTAGTAATCCCCTGGGAGTATAGCATTTCGGCCTCAGCCGCCTTCAATACCCACTCTTGCTTCCCATTCTTCTCTTCCACCAGGTTGAAATTTTTTATACCAACATCCACACCATCCTCGGTGATATTGACCGAAATGGAATCAGGGAGATTTGCGAAATATTTAAAGATGAATCCGGCAATGAGTATTGCCATGAAGATGAGGAGAAGGAGAAGGAAAATCCTCAATTTGTTACTAGTAAAGTACGCCATTTCCCTTCTTTCTTTATTATATGCCAATATTGTGCCACAACTCATAATAGTTGTAAAGGTTACTGTTGTAAAGCATAATTGACTCAATAGAGGCAAATTGTTAGAATGTCCCTCCAGTGTTACACTCTTAAACTATCAATATAAGAATTTAAAAAGCTTTCGCCGCAATTTGGAGGTTTTATGGAAGGAAAAAATTTGTCGGAAACGATTGATCATCTCTTGGATAAGCACCATCAGTATTTAAGGGATGTTCTGCCGGTTATTAAAAAGGACTTGGCCTCAATTAAGGCTCTTTCTTTAGAGGGAAAGCTGAAAGAGAACGTGGATTCGATACACGAAATCCTTCAAGAAGTTGACGTGGACATAAGTCAGCATTTGATGAAAGAGGAAAACATCTTATTCCCTACCATTAAGGATATGGAGGAAAGCGTGGCCTCGGGGCAAGCAGATGGCCCCATAGGGTGCGGGGTCCAGGGTCCGGTTAGCCAGATGCTGTATGAACACAATGTCTTAAAAGAGTCCCTCAACCACATGGAGAGCGATATCCAGGAATTTTCCGGCCTGATCCAGGGTACTCAATTTGAAGGAGAGAAAACAAAAGGGCTCATCCGAAGCTGCCTGGAGATGAAATCGGACCTGCTTACCCACATCAAAATCGAAGAAGAAGATCTGTTTCCGAGGGCCATGAACCTGGAATCCAAGGTCAGTGCCCATTAATTGGCCTTTCTAAAACCATTGCCGCTATCCAATGGCGGTGAAAAGCCGGTCCTGAAACTCCCTCCCAATTTTCAAATTCACCCTTTGCAGTCCTGCGTTAGTATAGTACGGGTATTTCCAGCCAACTTTCATGATCCGACAAATTGCCATATTCATATCCACGGGAGCCTATAGCGGATTCAGTCCCATAGCCCCCGGCACCGCCGGCTCCGCAGTAGGGCTTCTAATTTACTTTTTCCTAGTTGATTGTTCCCCCCTGCTCTACCTTGCTATAACCGTAGCTATTTTCCTGATAGGTGTGCAGACGGCTACCATGACAGAATCCTATCTGAATAAGAAAGACCCGGGAGAGGTGGTCATTGACGAAATAGCCGGTATGTTGATAACCATGTTTATGATCCCGAAAGGGTGGGAATATGTCCTTGCCGGGTTTGTCCTGTTTCGTATTCTCGATGTGATAAAGCCCTTTATCAAATGGGCGGAAAAAATAAAAAGCGGGTGGGGCATTATGCTGGACGACGTCCTTGCGGGCATCATGGCCAATCTCATTCTGCACGGGACAATCCTGTTCTTTGTCTAAAAAGCTCCCCTTACTCTCACCTGGCTTTATAAATTCAGCGCCTTTACTTCCTAACTGAAATTGGTTAATAATATGGCCGATTTCAAGACTGTACAACTCTTTAATAACGCCAAACTTTGCGTTTTTATTATTTCATCACAAGATTGAAAAGAGAATGGCCAAACGAAGTATTTTGATCCTTGAAGACGATCCGAATGTAAGCAAGTTCATCGAGATATCCCTACGTAAAGAGGGATACCAATTATTTTTCGCGGAAAACGGCCAGGAAGGGTTGGAAATTCTTGAAGAGACTACCCCTCTTTTGATCATTCTTGACCTGAAGATGCCGGTTATGGATGGGATCGCATTTCTGGAAAAGATCCGATTGAAACCGACCGACCCATATTTTGTGACGGTTATTACAGCCCACGGGGATAATAAAGATGTGGAAAGATGTTATGAGTTGGGAGTCAACTCCTTTGTCAGAAAGCCGATTCTCCCCGTTGAACTACGGGGAACCGTGAAACGCTCCATCGAATTGAAAGAGCTGGAAAGTAATTTAAAAAAATCCGAAGAACAATACCGTGTTCTGGTGGAAAATTCCATGGATTGTATTTGCCATCTGGATCTTGATGGGAAGGTCCTCTATATGAATGAGGCGGGAATCAAGGCCAATGAGCTGGAAAATTTTGATGTGACGAAAGGTATGAGTTGTCTGGAGACCGTAAAAAAAGAATATCATTCCCTGGTAAAAAACCATTTGGAAAGGGCCAAAAAAGGAGAGTTGACTCAATTGATATATGTATCCGGGACAAACTCCGGGAGAGAAATATGCTGGGAATCTTCCATTAATCCGGTGAAGGATGAAAGAGGTAATGTGGCAAGCCTGATTAGAATCTCCAGGGACATCACCAGCAGAATTAAGGCGGAGGAAGAAGTTCGCAAATTATCCCGGTGTATTGAACAGAGCCCGAATACCATTATGATCACGGATTCGGAAGGGCGTATTGAATATGTGAATCCAGCCTTTACCAGAATAACGGGTTATAAGCCGGATGAGGCTATTGGAAAAAAACCGCGAATTTTGAAGTCGGGGGAGGCGTCTGCAGAAGAATATCAACAATTGTGGGAAACCATTTTAGCCGGAAAGGATTGGCGGGGGATATTTCATAATAAAAAAAAGAATGGGGATCTCTATTGGGAATCTAACATCATATCGCCGGTGAAAAACACAGAGGGAACCATTACCCACTTTATTGCCGTAAAGGAAGACATTACCGAGCATCGGCTGTCCGAAGAACGGGAAAAGCATCAAACGGAACTCCTTGCCCACGCGAATAGGATGACTTCTCTTGGGACCTTGGCGGCTGGAATGGGGCACGAGATCAACAATCCGAACAACTTTGTTTTGCTTAACGCTTCTCTTGTGGATGAAATGTGGGGGGAGATGCAACCCCTCCTTCTTCCTTTGCAAAAGGAAGAAGGAGAAGCAAAAAAACAGCCAATGCCTGTGACGAAAGCCGTCAAAAACTTCCCAAACCTTATAAAAGGAATCCTGAACGGAGGTGAAAGAATCAATAACATCGTTCGCAGCCTGCGCGATTTTTCCAGGATGGACCCTTCTAACTATCAGGAAAAGATTCTAATCAAAGATGCTATCCACTCTGCTGCGGAGCTTCTGAAGAGCATGATCAAAAGAAGCACCAAACACTTCAACAATAGTGTGGAATCCAACCTGCCGACGGTTCGGGGAAACTGCCAAAAGCTGGAACAGGTTTTTGTTAACTTAATTACGAATGCCTGCCATGCCTTGACCGATACGGAACAAGTTATAGAGATTACCGGACTGTACGATGAGTCCCGCAGGGTAGTTATTCTCCAAGTCAAGGACGAAGGGAAAGGGATGGAGCCGGATACCCTGCGCAGGGTGATGGAACCCTTTTTCACCACAAAACTCTCTACCGGAGGCAGTGGCCTGGGAGTCGCCATATCTTACGGGATTGTCAAGGAACATGGGGGGGTGATGGAGTATGAATCGGAGCCGGAAAAAGGAACCACGGTTACCATAACCCTACCCGTGGCGCCATAGGGAGCGGGTTAAATTCGATTTCATCTAAAAATCATCCCACTCCGACCCCACGCCCCCAAAGCGTTCCTTTTTTTCTCTTTTCAGCTTTTTTTCCTTTTTGGAGTAAAATGACCTTTCTGCGGGGTTTAGGTAGTCCATGACTTCGTAAATCAGGAATTCATTGAGTTCAAATACTACTGTTTCTTTTTTCAAGGCGTCTTCCAATTCATAGCCGATCCTGATCCAGCCCGATCTCGAAAATTCGGAAATCCCCACCCTCTTTAGCTTGTTTCCCCAATCCAAAAGCCTTGCGGGGTTCTGGAAGACCTTACTCCTGGAATATTCATCCATTCTCTGGAGCCTGGAAAAAAACTCCGAAACCGGGTAAATCCTGTTTTTAAACTCATCGACTTCGTCAAGGGGTTTTTTAATTACCTCCCCCATCATTTTGATGAGCTTGATCTGCTCATCATCAATGGTTGTTTTTTTCAGGACCCGGTTGCTGGAGTCCACCAGCAGAATCTCCACCTCCAAACCCTCCTTGATGAAAAAAGTTCTGTCCCAACTGGAACTATAAAACAAGGAGAGAACGTCCATGGGTGAGAAAAAAATTTCCGATAGTTCCAGTGGAAGGTTTTTTTGAAGTAACACGAACTGGTTCTTAGAGATGGCGATATCACCCTCTTTTTCAATGAGATGAAAAAGTTCCCGGAATGTGGAGATGTTCATGGCCTGGGATTTAACCTCCTTGAGATTGGCCACAACCTCCTCTATGCTGCCAAGGGCCGCAATATTCTTGTCTTGGAATTCCCACATCCTTCCAATCTTGGGACGGCTGTCGTTCTGCCAAAAGAGATAATAGCCCAGGAGCTTTTCTGTAAAGCTGAAGCGCATTTCAAAAGAACAAAGGAGGGTGATGAGCACCAGGACGCAGAAGAAATTAAAATATTTGTAAAGGATGAGGGTTATTTTCATTTTTTGCGGGATTTCTTGAAACGGAGAAACTTTCTACGTAACATGTATTTTTTCGGATCTCCTGCCAAAGCCACAGGAAATCATAGAGGCTCCAAACCGGGACCGTGCCATCCTGTGTGTGTCCATGGTAGAATAGCCAAATTCTAAGCTAATTGACTGCCTATGTCCACACAAAAAAAAATAGCGGTGTACCCCGGCACCTTTGATCCGGTTACCAACGGCCATCTGGACATCATGAAACGGAGTTTGAAGATGTTCGATAAGCTGATTGTTGCCGTGGCCCATAACCCGGACAAAAAGCCAGCCTTCTCCATAGAGAGACGGATGGAATTCATACAAAAGTCCACTGTGGGATGGGAGAATATCAAGGTGGACCATTTTGAAAATTTGTTGACTGATTACATGAAGACGGTGGAGGGCGGGGTCATTGTCCGCGGACTCCGGGCCGTCACCGATTATGAATACGAGTTGCAGATGGGATTGATGAACCGCACTCTGGACCCTTCCATCGAGACCATCTTCATGATTCCTAGCCTGGATTACTCCTTCCTGAGTTCGCGGCTCATCAAAGAAATCGCCCACCTTCGAGGGGATGTGAAAGGGCTGGTGCCGGAATCCGTTTTGCCTTTTCTGCAAAAAGAAAGGGTAGGAGATTAAGATCATGCCTCCCAAACTGAACAATACGGACAAGATCATTCTGAACTCGGCCATCTCCATTGCCACCAAACTCAAAGCTAATTTCATCCTCATCTGCTCGGACAACCAGGAAGACTTCGAACTTTATAAAGAGGCCACGAAAAAGCATAAACTAATCCTTGCCACTCGACAGAAGGATACGCACATCAAAGGGCTGGACATTTCAAAAAACGTCCTTTCCCTTCCGAATATAGGTTTCAATCGAATCGGACAGGTAAAATTGGCCATCATCAAAGGGATCTCCGCCGGAATCATCAAGAAAGGTGATAAGTTGGTCTGTATTTCGGGAGTGCCCAAGACTAGCCCCCTGGATAACATCATTGTCCTGGACATAGGCAAAGAGTCCGAGGTCTTTACCTCTGCTGAAATGATGATGGAGAGCGGCAAGACCAATCCCATTTTGTTCGAGGCCACCCTGAACCTGGCCCTGGAGCTGGCCAGCCAGGGAAGAGAGGGAAAGCCGGTGGGGACCATCTTTGTGATTGGAGACCACGAGAAGGTTATGCAGCTATCCCGCCAGATGATCATCAATCCTTTCCGGGGTTATTCGGACGACGAGTGCAATATCCTGGACCAAAATCTGAGGGAGACCATCCGGGAGTTCTCCGCCCTGGACGGGGCCTTCATCATTCGGGAAGACGGCACTGTAATTTCGGCCGGACGCCACCTCAACGCGGCCCTGGAGTCAGACGACCTGCCAAGGGGCTTGGGAAGTCGCCATGTGGCAGCGGCGGGGATCACCTCCGTTACGGATGCCACTGCCGTTATCATCTCCGAAAGTACTGGTGCGGTGAGAATTTTCAAGAACGGACAAATCATCATGGAATTGGAAAAATCGGCCAAGCAATAAGCGTTTCCTTCAAAGAAATTCCGGGTTCCTATGGTTCATGGGTGGAAATCATGGATTGTTTACGTTTGGAAAGTGGATAAAAACACTCCTCTTGGTGTTTCAGTCAGGTTTGTCAAGCCTTCTTGCACACCCTATCAATAGAATTTGGGGGAAAAAAAGATTGAATTGCCGGCTGTGGAACTGTTTGATTTTACACAATTTTCATAGGCCGGAGGCATAATTTTGATACCCAATTGGATTTTTTTTTATTTCCGGTTGACACGGGCCTTGCGATTATTCTAAAATGGTGCACTTTTTGAATCTAAGGAAAATTAATTTTTAATATATAAATACATTAAAGGGAGGTGGTAATTTCTCAGGTTGTAGTTAACTCATTACATTTATTAGATTGTTTCATGTTTAAAATTTTTTTTATTAGTGGATTGGAGAGGAGAAGCTAATTATGATGAAAAAGCTATTAACGCTGTTTGCAGCGGTCGCGGTTTCGGTGGCTTGCATGACACCCGCCGAAGCGATAGATATGAAATTGAACGGGGTATTCAAGACTTGGTCCATCGGACAGAACGATTTCCGAATGGGTAAAGACGACATCAACGACTGGTACACGGTGAGCTTGGTAAGGTTGAAACCTACCTTTTCCGCTTTTGACGGCGATGTGAAGGTCCATCTGAGAATGGATTTGGCCCAGGGCTGGTGGGGTGTAGACAACCAAAGAGGTTCCTTTAAAAACGCCGCTGGCGGCAGAAGAACCCATGCCGGACAAAACGGTCTGTTCACCAACAAGGAAACCAACTATAACATGCATGTGGATGAAGCCTGGATCGATATCAAGCTTCCTTTCATGAACAATTTGGTTCCCACCAAAATGCATCTCGGTAGAATGTATACCTACCTTGGTAACAAATTGGTATTCGACTACGAGGTTGACGGAGTAAGGTTCGTCAGTAAATGGAACGACAGCCTGACCAGTACCATTGGTTACACTGTATTGAGCGAAGGTTACCTGGGCTTGAGTGATAATAAACAAGACCAATACACCTGGGACACTCTGGGGCAAGGCGAAGAGAGCGGTGGCGCTGCCCGAATGGCGTATATCCAGTTGAAACAAAAGCTCCCCAACAAAATGGGTTCCATGGAACTTTTCTTCCTTGGTTACCATGACAGCGGAACGGATGACGGTACCGCTTACCTCACCGACGATATCGATTACAGTATCGCGCATTTCAAACCTCAGATCGGAAGCCTTTTTGCAGTAGGTCTTGCCGGTAACCTGAAGCTTCACAACAACATGATCAGGGTAAAATGGGAAGTAGATGGTTTGTGGGGTAAAGACTCCGTGAACAACGCTTCCTACAACAGTAACGGTCTGCCCGGAGCCTCTGCTTCAGCCATTGGCTCGGGAGGTGCTTTAGGAGGAGCAACTTCAATAACCGCTACAGGAGGATTTGCAGCTACACAACCAGGTTTTGCTGCACCGCATTTCTGGAACAGGTTGGATAGGAACAATGGCGACATCAACGGTTGGAACGCTTATCTGAATGCTAAGTTCCATTACCTTGCTAAAGATTATAAAACCATCCCTGGTCTCATCGTAGGCGCCGGTTCCGGTGACGACGATGTAAGAGGTGGAAGTGGTAACGTGAATAAGCTCCAAACCGAAGGTTGGTTCTATGTGTGTGAAGTTTGGGAAGATTCCATCATGCCTGACCTCACCGGTATCACCCCTCAGGGTTTAGGTTCTCCTTGGAGTCGTGGTTATCGTGAATTTGAAAACCAGGTCCTGGTTCAGCTCAACAACACATGGAAGCCATTTCCAAAATGGTCCATCTTCCTCTCTTACACCTTTGTACGTGCAATGGAAGAGATCGCAGCATGGGAAGACGAGCCCGATAACCATAACCGCCATAATGGCAATGTAGTAAATGCAGCAGGTGCTAACGCGGGTAACAACTACATTGATGGGAACTTAGCTGGTGGACCTGATTACACCAGGTCTTCCAAAGATATCGGACACGAAATCGACTGGAAGATCGACTACAAAATCTATCCTAAACTGACTCTCACCACCAGGGGCGGTTACTTCTTCACAGGTGAAGGCGCATCTTTACTCATCGCCGGTGCTAAAGGATGGGATAGAAACGTATGGGAAGTTAGGTGGGACTTGACCTACAAGTTCTAAAAACCTAAAACAAGCAGTAATCATTACGAAATGGGACTGGGCTAATCGCCCGGTCCCATTTTTTTTTGCCTATGTTGAAACGTGGATACCGTTACTCCCTGGACCCATTTCTATTTGCGGACTTTGTCCGGTTTTCTCCTAAAATCAAAAGGGTAGTGGATTTGGGCACCGGAGAGGGGATTATTCTTTTTCTCTTGCGAACCAGGAATTCTAAAGCCTTTTTTTTGGGGTTGGACAAGCAATGGGATCTCTTACTAAAAGCTCGGGGAAGAGAAAAGGCTAATTCTGTGGGAGAAATTTCCTTCATGAGAGCGGATATTGCTGCCTGCAAACGACTTTTCCCAGTTGAGTCCTTTGACCTGGTCCTGTCCAATCCTCCATACCGCAAAAAAGGTTCGGGAAGGATCAACCCCGATCCGGGAAAGGCCATGGCCAGACATGAGACGGGGTTGGAATTGGGAGACTGGCTGGCTCATTCGTCACATCTGCTAAAAAACCTTGGGCGGCTCAACCTGATCTTTCATCCAAACCGTCTAGTGGAGCTATTCAAATGTATGGAAAGTAATCGGATTTGCCCGGAAAGGATCCGGTTTGTGCATGGGACTCCACAGGCGGAGGCGAAGATGGCGTTGGTAGAGGGGGTAAAAAATGGGAAAGGGTTCTTGAAGGTGGAAAAACCCCTTTTTGTACGCGACGAAAATGGAGAGTACACCGATGAGATGAAGGAGATTTACGGAAAGTTCGAGGTGGAACTGTAAGCGATGACCTTTCCCTTGTCATCAAAGATTAGCACCAGGTCCTTGTGGAAATCCTTTCCTCCCAGATATTTTTTGTTATATTCGTAGGTCCACATATCCCTTCCGTTCTCGATCCCCTTGGTGTGGGGAGAGCCAAAAAGCCTCAAAATATCTTCCTTGCTTGTTTCGTGTTTCACGATTTCAGGCACATGCTCCAGGTTAAAATCCTGTCCGGTGGTGCCGCATCCCACCAAAAACAAAAATACAGCAAGACAGGAGATAAAAGGATTTATTCCTAGTTTTCTCATGGGATTTTCCCTCCTTTTCAAAAAAATACCGTTCTCTCCGGTACGAAGATTATGGTAAGATATATTATTAGCTTACTAGCTTTTATTGAGGGATTCAACTTCCGATTGGTTGTTTGACTTTTCCAATTTCAAGGCTTATCCTTATTTTTTGAACCCATGAAAAAGGGTAAAGATGGATGAAAGTGTTGTCAGGGTCCTGCCTGAAAATTTAGCCAACAAAATCGCCGCCGGAGAGGTGGTGGAGCGTCCTGCGTCCATCATCAAGGAACTGGTGGAAAACTCCATCGACGCTGGTGCCCGGACCATCACCATCCACTGCGTGAATGGAGGAAAACGTTCCATTCAGATCGTGGATGACGGAACCGGGATGAACCGGGACGACTCACTACTGGCCTTCGAGCGCCATGCTACCAGCAAGATTCGAAAGGATGAGGATCTCTTCCGGATTCATACGCTTGGTTTTCGGGGCGAAGCTCTTCCCAGTATCGCCGCCGTTTCCAAGATTTGTATGTCTACTTCCACCGGCAAACCGGGCGATGGAGTAAAGATGTGGTTGGATGGCGGCGTAATCCGAGAGGTCAAGGGAACCGCCCATCCCAGGGGGACCTCACTGCATATCGACCAACTCTTTTTTAATACACCGGCCCGGAGAAAGTTTTTGAAGTCCGACCAAACCGAACTGGGGCATATCTCCAACACTACCATTCGCCAAGCCCTGGCCCGGCCCGACGTTTCCTTCAAGGTAGTCCATAACCAACGCGAACTTCTATACTCGCCCAGCCATACCAAGCTGCTTCCCAGGATCGTGGAGCTTTTCGGGCGTGATCTCACGGACCAGCTTCTGCCGATCCAATACAAAAAGAATGGAATGGAACTGTACGGATATATCTCCAAGCCGAACTACCATCGGAGCGGGCGAGAGTCCATGTACTTCTATATCAATAATCGGTATGTAAAGGATCGCTTGGTGAGCCATGCTATCCTGGAGGCATACCGAACCCTCCTCCCAAAGGAGAGGTCTCCTCTTTGCTTCCTATTTCTGAAGCTCTCCACCTCGCTGGTGGATGTGAATGTGCATCCTTCCAAAACCGAGGTCCGATTCGCCAATCAAAACGAGGTGCACCAATTCATCACTGAATCAATCAAGGCAGAATTGAAACCCCAAGGCATGAAGGGGGAGGGTGAAATGTCTCCCTCCGATGTGCAGACTCCCACTCCAGTGGCCAGTGAAGCAAGAGAGGCGACTCAGCCTATGAAATTCGACTTTTTCCCGGAAGATAAAAAGTTGTCACGGGAACTGTTTTCCCCGGAGCCGGGAGCAAATTTTGTGGTTTCACCAACCCTGGAGCCTTCGGAAAGACCCAGCCTTCCAAGGGGAAATAACGGTAGCCGGGTGAAATCCCAGGCCTTTTCCAACGCCAACCCCACTTTCCTGGATGCCTCGGCCATCGGTTATTCCGATTTTCAACCCATGGGGCAGATCGACAGGTCTTTTATCGTTTTGCAGGGTAAGAGGGGGATGATTCTGGTGGATCAGCATACCGCCCATGAAAGGATTCTCTACGAGCGTTTTTTGAAAGAGCTGGAAAAGAGATCGGTGGAGACTCAAAGTCTCCTGTTCCCGGTGAGCGTGGAATTTACCAAGGCGGAGGTCCTTCTTTTAGAACCGCGCTTCCCTGAACTTAAGGCCATGGGATTCGAACTGGAATTGTTCGGAGAGAAAACCGTCCTGGTGAGGAGTGTGCCCGCACTTTTGGGCGATAAGGACTGCAAGTCCCTCCTGCTGGACTTATCCGACAAAGTTGCTTCTTTCGGCAAGGGCGCTTCTCTGGAGGATATGGCAGGGGATATGATCGCAGTGATGGCCTGCCACGCTGCCGTGAGGGCGGGAGAAGAGTTGAAGCGAGAGGAGATCCATTCCCTTCTCAAGGAACTGAAGAGTACCAACCGGCCTTATAGCTGCCCCCATGGTCGGCCCATTGCCATGTTTTTTGATATATCTCAGATAAAAAAAATCTTTTTGAGGAGTAATTAAGGGTGCTAAACAACGATCTGTCGCTTTGCCTTACTTTCGATGATGTTCTCCTGATTCCGCAGAAATCATCCGTGATGCCCAAGGATGTGGACCTCTCCACCTGCTTGACCCGAAATATAAAGCTGAACAATCCCTTGGTCTCCGCACCTATGGACACGGTGACCGGGTCCAATATGGCCATCGGAATGGCTCAGGAGGGAGGAATCGGGATTATCCATAAGAACATGAACATTCAGGAGCAGGCCCGCGAGGTCTATAAAGTTAAGCGTTCGGTGAGCGGTATGATCGCTGATCCCATCACCATGAGGCCCGGCCAGAAAATTTCAGAGGCGCTGGAGGTGATGGCCAAATACGATATCTCCGGTATCCCCATTACCGAGGAGAATCGACTGGTGGGAATCCTCACCAACCGTGATTTGAGATTCGAGAAGGACCACAACAAAACCGTTTCGGAAATGATGACCCATGACCAGTTGGTGACCGTGCCGGTTGGAACAACCCTTGAACAATCCAAGGAACTTCTTCACAAAAACAAGATCGAAAAGCTGCTGGTGGTTGGAGAAAATAACTCCCTGCAAGGCCTGATCACCATCAAGGACATAGAGAAAAGCCTGAAATACCCCTATGCGGCAAAGGACTCCAAGGGCAGCTTCCTGGTGGGAGCGGCGGTGGGAGTGGCAAAAGATACCATGGAGCGGGTGGAGGCTCTCGTAAAGGCCGGAGTAGATGTGGTGGGGGTGGACTCCGCCCACGGCCACTCGGAGGTGGTTTTGAATACCATCAGGTCCATCAAGAAAAAATATCCTGGCCTGGACCTGGTGGGAGGAAATGTAGCCACAAAAGAGGGGGCCATGGATATCATTGGAGCGGGAGCGGATGCGGTAAAGGTGGGGATTGGCCCGGGGTCCATCTGTACCACCAGGGTGGTGGCCGGAGTGGGGGTTCCCCAGCTCTCCGCCATCGCCGAATGCGCTAAGGTGACGGAAGCGGAAGGCGTCCCCCTCATTGCTGATGGGGGTATCAAGCACTCCGGGGATATTGTGAAAGCCATTGCGGCAGGTGCTAATACCGTAATGATCGGAAGCCTTTTTGCGGGAACGGAGGAAAGTCCTGGAGAAAAAATCCTTTTCCAAGGCAGGAGCTACAAAGAATACAGGGGGATGGGGTCCATGGGCGCAATGATGGAGGGAAGTAGCGACCGGTATTTCCAGGAGATGGAGTTCACGGAAACGAAACTAGTCCCGGAAGGGGTGGAAGGGAGAATCCCTTACAAAGGTTCTCTCTCTTTCAGCATTTTCCAACTGTTGGGTGGACTGAGGTCGGGGATGGGATACTGTGGCTCGAAGGATGTGGATACCCTGCGGCGGAAAGGAAAATTTGTAAGAATCAGCTCCGCTGGTCTTCGGGAAAGCCATGCCCATGACGTGGTCCTCACCAAGGAGGCGCCGAATTATCAGGTGGAGCTTTAAAATATTTCGGAGTTTTTTTATAGATTCCCCATCAGGTCGCTGGCGGAAATAGTTCCTATAACCTCCTCGTTTTCCTTGACCACCAGGTGCCTGACGTTGCCTTTTTCCATGATTTTCTTGGCCTCAAAGAGGGATTCATCGGCGTCGATGTAAATGATTTGGGGCGTCATGATGGTTTCCAGAATCATCTTTTTCGCACTATGTTCCTCAGCGATGACCTTCCTGATGATATCGCTTTCCGTTACAATACCTTCCAGAGCTTTGCCTTTATAGACCAGGATGCAATCCACCTTTTCCTTGCTCATTTTTTTAGCTCCAGTGGTGATGGTATCCTTTGCCTTTGCCTTGGTAAAGTGTGGGCTGACGAATTTTTTGATGCTCAATAAAGTTTTAAAATCGCTCATGCATGTCTCCCTTTGGAATAATAGAAAAAATTGTTTAAAGGGGAGATTTTAGGCCAATTAACTCGCTTTGTCAATGTTTGCCAATACTTGGCTTAAGAGGGTTTTCACTTTTTCAGCTCCCTCTCCAAGGAACATTCCCATAGAAGCTCTGGACATCTCCCTTCTGCGAGAATCATTTTTTAAAAGGGAGTTAGCCGTAGACACCACTTCGTAGGTATTTATGGAGTGAGCGAGTCCCATTTGGAGCGCAACTCCTTTCTCCTGGAAAGCCTTGGCGGTTTTCAACTCAAAAGGGTTCTGCGGTATGGTGATGGTCGGGATTCCAAGCCGGATCGACTCATAAAGGGTGAGACCGCCGCCGGTGATCGTCAGATCTGCCGATGAAATAAGTGGCGCCAGTTCTTCAGGAGATTGATGTCCCACAATGTTTCCGTTCTTTTCAGAAAGAAGTGGCCCCCCACCCCAAGCGAAAGCAGGTCCAATGACCATGTGGATTTCTACATCCCCGGCCATGTCGCAGAAAGCCTTCCATAATCTCTCCGTTACCCGGTCCGGGTCGCTTCCTCCCATGGAAACCAAAACTCTTTTGCCTTTTTTTTTCGGGAAAGCGGGTGAGGTTGGTTTTTGGAAATGAAAAAAATATTCAGCTCCGCAATGGTAAACACCTTGGGGATGGGAATGTTGGGACGGATCACAGGGCACGATGGAGGGGTTGATGGTGACATGAGCCTGGACTTCGCTCAAATGCATATCGTCGATGGCAATATGGAAGAATTCATGCTTCTCCGCTAAACCTTGAAAAAGATTTTTCTCACCGCATTTTCTGAGGTCGGTAATCCAGGCGCGAGGATGGCGTTCCAGGCATTGCTGTTCCAAAAGCTCCGGGCCCTCTTCTCCTTCCAATTGTAGGATTTCGTAGGGTCTTCCTTGAAAGAGCTTTTTAAGTGATATGTCCGAAGGGGAAAGGATGAAGAGGGGGTGGATGGGGAATTGTTTTGCCAGAAAATCAGCTAAGTTCAAGCAACGCTTGATATGCCCCAGGCCCAGTTTGTGGCCGCCTTCCGTGCGGAAAATGATTACAGGGTTCCCCATGGGATGCAAAGGCTAGGACATTTTAGATTTATGGTTTTAGATTGACGGCAGGTTTTTTTTAACAAATATTCCTTCAATCTGAAATCGGCAATCTAAAATATCTTTTGGTTAGGATTCCTTTTCTTCTGGTGGAGTCAGGAAGAGTCTTTCGATCGATATCGCCTTCCCGCTTTTTTCATCGATATCCACTATTACCCCATTAAATTGCCCCATTCCTGAGGCGGGTTCAAACTTCTTGGGTATCTTAGTGAGGAATCTGGTGAGGGCGATTTCCTTTTTCATTCCGATAACGGAGTCCCTTGGCCCGGTCATTCCCACATCGGTAATATAGGCCGTTCCGTTGGGAAGGATTCTTTCATCTGCGGTTTGCACATGGGTGTGAGTCCCCAATACGGCGCTCACCCTCCCATCCAGATACCACCCCATGGCTATTTTTTCGGAAGTGGCCTCCCCGTGCATATCTACGATGATGATATTGGTGGATTCTTTGAGTTGCTTGATGGCCTTATCGGCGGACTTGAAGGGGCAATCCAGGTTTTCGATATAGACCCTGCCGCAGAGATTTAGGATACCCACATTGAGGCCGGAAGTGGAGAGGGTGGTGGCAAATCCCTTGCCCGGAATCCCTTCTGGGTAGTTGGCTGGACGCAACACCCTCCTACCGGAATTGAAGAGATTATAAATTTCCTTCTTGTCCCAGATATGATTGCCGGAGGTAAAATAATGGATCCCTCCCTCTTCCAGGGCGTTCAAGGTTTCCAGGGTAACCCCAAATCCACCTGCTGCGTTCTCGCAGTTGGCAATGCATAGATCGATTTGGTTGGATTTGAGGATATCGCTTAAAACCGATTTCAGGACCTTTCTCCCCGGTTTTCCCACAACATCGCCAATGAGTAGAACTTTCACTTAACTCCTTATCTGGCGTATTCCACAGCCCTGGTTTCCCTCAGAACGGTGACCTTGATCTCACCGGGGTAAGCCATCTCTTTTTCGATTTTTTGGGCAATGTCCTTGGCCAGGAATTGAGTATCCGGATCTTTGATTACTTCCGGCTCCACCACAATTCTGATCTCACGTCCTGCCTGAATGGCGTAAGTTTTTTCCACGCCCTTGAAGGAATTGCCGATCTCTTCCAACTGTCCGAGACGTTTCACATAAGTTTCCAGCATCTCCCTTCTGGCGCCAGGCCGGGAGGCGGAAAGGGTGTCGGCGGCGGCCACCAGGACGGCGATAATGGACTCCGGCTCCACATCCTCATGGTGGGCGGCGATGGCGTTCAGCACCACCTTGGGCTCCCTATAACGTCTGGCGATATCCACACCGATCTGCGTATGGGTGCCATCGGTCTGGTGGTCGATGGCTTTTCCGATGTCATGGAGCAGACCCGCCCTTTTGGCCAACTTCACATTTGCTCCCAGTTCCGCCGCCATCATTCCGGCAAGGAAGCAGACCTCCTTTGAATGTAGCAGGATGTTCTGGGAATAGCTGGTCCTGAACTTCAGCCGGCCGATAAGTTTGATCTCTTCCGGGTGAAGGCCGTCTATCCCGCATTCCAGGGCAGTCTTTTCGCCTTCTTCTCGAATCTTGGTGGCGATCTCTTTCTTGGACTTATTCACAACTTCTTCAATGCGGCCCGGATGAATTCTGCCGTCCGATATCAATTTCTCCAGGGCTAGCCTCGCGGTTTCTCTTCTGATGGGGTCGAAACCGGAGAGGATCACCGCCTCCGGGGTGTCGTCGATGATCAGGTCCATCCCTGTGGCAATCTCCAGCGCTCTGATATTTCTTCCCTCTCTTCCGATGATTCTTCCCTTCATTTCGTCATTGGGGAGGTCGACAATGGAGACTGTGGATTCCGCCACATGGTCCGAGGCGAATCTTTGGATGGCGAGACCGATGGTTTTTTGCGCTTTTTCTTCCAACTGCGTTTTTTTGTCTTCCTCTATTTTTCTTAACTCATTAGCCGCTTCGTTTCTGGCTTCATGGAACAGGTTGGTTTTCAACTCTTCCTTTGCGTCCTGCATGGAAAGGCCGGATATCTTTTCCAGTTTCAGAAGCTCCTCGTCGATAAGGCTTTGGTATCTGCTTTCCTGTTCCTGGATCTTCTTCTCCATCTCCCCAACGTCTCTTTCTTTTTTTGAGGTTTCTCTTTCTTTCTGGGAAGTCACAAGAAGTCTTTTTTCCGCATCCGCCTCTTTTTGTGCGGTCTTGCGCTCAACTTGCTGGATTTCATTTTTTCTTTCCTTGATCTCGCTTTCCACTTCCGTCTTTGCCTTGTAACGGTAATCTTTTGTCTCGATCTCAGCCTCTCTTTTCAAATTGATCGCTTCTTTTTCGGCCTCGGAAATGATCATTTTAGCCAACTTTTCACCGTCTTTGATTTTACTTTCCACGATAAAACGCCGCAGGAAATACCCTAAAACCATTCCAATGGACCAGAGGGTAAGTCCGATGGTAACGGTCCTCAAAGTAATTTGAATTCCTAAATTCATATGGACACTCCTTCAAAAATAAGTTTTGGGATTCGGCTCATAAATTTCTCTTTTTGCGCCTTGGTTTAAGTTTGATTCCGGCAGTGAATCACTCGTTTTTCGGTTACTATCCAATCCATAGAGACATCCCCCCTGGTTGTGGGAAGTGTGTCCATGATTTGGAATTCAAAGGCCAAGCTGATCAAGGGAATTTTTTTGGCAAGGCTATTTAAAAAGCGGTCGTAATAACCCTTGCCAAAGCCGATTCTTTTCCCCGTTTCGGTAAATGCCACCCCTGGAACAATGGCCAATTCCAAAGACTCGGGGTGGGCTTTCCTTGCCAAGCTTTCCACGGGCTCCGGAATATGGAAAGCGCCGATTGCTGTGTCTTTTTCGTAAGATTTAATTTGATAAATTTGCAAACCTCCAGGGAACACCTTGGGCAAAAAAACCTCTTTTTTCATTTCCAAAGATTTTTCCACTGCGTTCGTAGTTTGCACTTCCCCCTCTAATGCTGCATAGAAGAGGATGGAACTACACGAAATAAATTCGGCAACGGTAAAAAGGTGTCCCGTAACCAGTTTGCTTTTATGTTGAATTTCCTCCGGCTCCAAATCCTTTCTCATGGAAAGGATTTTTCGTCTGATTGTTTCCTTTTGCTCCAAAACGGACATGGATCCAATCCGGCAAAGGGGAATGACCAGTATTATTTTGTTGTGGAAAAAGAGGAAGAAAATGAAGAGAAAGCGGTGGTAAACACGAGGGGTACTACGAGGTGGTATACCGATAAAACTAAAAGATTGGGAAGTGGCTCAGGAATGAAAAATCACCAGGGCCTGCGGTAATAGGCTGTTACCCGGGGAAAATCCCATCCGTCCTCAAAAAGCTGTTGTGGATAAGAGACCGGCAAGCTCGAATTTACCGGTTTCAGACATGGCATGGGAACGATCCAGTGTCCTTTGGGAATAGGAATCCCTATCCTGAAAAACAAGGAATTCTTTAAAAATAGACTAAATGATAAGAACAACTGGATAAAAGCCATGGAAGCTTATAAATATTTCCTGAATCTTTTAGTTAATAATCCTGGTCGGGTTATTCCTGAGAATAAGCCAACCCACCTTTTGAAACCCCGAACTTTCTTCAGAAACCTCTCTGTCCTTAAAAAAATTACTTCCTCATTATTTTCATGAGGCGACTATTATTCAAATTTTCAGATAATGATTCTTAAAAGTAACTATAAAAAGCTTAAAGTGACCCCCCACCACAATGCCGTATTGGTAAGGAAATTATGAACCCGCTAAGCAGGTGGGTATCGGATGAATTAACTCAGACTTCCCTGGGGGCATGCCCTCTGTCAATCGAACTCCAACGCCCTTTCGTAAATTGTTGGTACAAAATTTCCAGCCATACGGACATGGCAGGGGATCATTTTTATCCCGTTTTTCCTAAGGTTAGCACAACCAATTTAACTAAAGCAACTGTTATTTCTCAAAAAAAAATATGAGGTGCTTTCCCGCAATTACCCCAAATTACCGGGCTGCATTTACAAATCCTTATGTGAAAAAATAAGGAAGATTGTTTTGGACAAAATCCGCTGAATAAATGCTCAGCGCAGTTGATTGCGCTTTAAGGGGGATTTGTCAGAGTGGAGACATTCATGTCTATCTATAAATATTCTGCGTACACCCCCCATGAAAAATTTTACTTGACAGAACGAATTGATTTTGGCTATAATGCTTAGTTTTTCAGATGAGCTTCAAACTGAAAATTACTTTCGGCATCCACGTTACAGGAATGGGTGCGTTTGGGTTTGTTGTTTTTAGTAATATTGCCTTTATCTCGCTACTACTATCCTCAATGGTTTAACCTCCTCAGTTTGTTTTCAATAGGAAATACCTAGCGGTTTTGGAGTAAAAGAAAAACACACAGGACCAAAACCCCGCATTTCATTCTTCTATCATCATTTATCATCATTATTTTCCCCTTTCCATTTACAATGGGAAACCACTGAAATTCCTTTTAAAGGGCCAAAGTGCATAGCTGCATAGAGTGGCCAAGGGTATTGGGAGCTTGATGGAACACGGGTCGAGTTAGCTGTTCTGTTATGGACTTCTATGAGGAGGCAGAAGCAATATGACGTAATGGTTTTTTGTAAGAGATTTTCTTTATTGTGTCCGATAGAATGAAAGGATGCATCAAACAAAACTAATTATTAACTTTATGGAGGAAGTATTATGAATAGTATTACAAAATTATTATTAATAGCTGCGATGTTTGTTTTCATGGGAGCCCCTACCCAGGCGGATGCCCAGTCTACCTTTTTTAAAGAGTACAAAATCGAGAGGATGTTTGAGTCCTTGATTGACGAGGTAAGAGAAAGTGAAAACCCATCGGACACCAAGGAGAAAATAAAGTCCTTACAAAGGCTCGAACTTCTCATTGGAAAAAGTTTCGGGTATGACGAGATTTTCAACAGAATCTTTGGAGCCAGCAAGTATCTCTTTTCCGGACAGGAAGAAGCGGAAGTTAAGGAGTTGATGCTTCAAACCCTGAAGATACTCTTCACCGGCATGGTGAGAAATTTTTATATGGACGATAAAAGAGAAAATATTGATGCCCAGGGTTTGATCTCTAATGATGAAAGGACCGTGAAAATTCAAACCAAAGTGAAACTGGATGGTGAGGAGTGTCCCATTGAGTATACCTTGTATTCGGCCAACAAGGTTAATTACAGAATCGTTGACATAACCTTTAAAGGCGTGAGCGTAGTTAACAACTACAGGATCCAAGTCGCCGGGGTCATTGACAAACACTCGCACGGCGAAGTTTTGACAAGGCTAAGGACGTTTCACCAAAAGCTTTCAGTACTTCTTAATAGCTAGAATGGTGTCTGTTGCATTATGAGGGGTATATCCAAGGCCACCACCGGGCAAAGCCGGTGGTGGCCTTTTTTTTTGCCCAGTGAGCGATACGGAGATCAAGGTTAGCCCAGCGCCATACTACACCGTGGACTTATAAGGTCTTGTAACAGGTGACATTCCCCCCCTGCCCGTCTTTTTTAACGCTCTTTTCCAG
>JAJDAS010000307.1 GCA_029261755.1 Nitrospinia bacterium | reverse complement strand
TTTTTTATATCCAAAATTAAATTCCACCAAGATAAACGGGATTGTCCGGTTAGAGGGAAGAGAAAATCTTGACCAAGCCCTGGCCGGGGGAAAAGGGGCTATTTTATTGTTTTCCCATTTTGGGGCCAATCAAATGATCATGCCGGCAATAGGATATAACGGGTACAGCATGAACCAGCTTAGCATCTCTGCAGAACACTGGAAAAATATAGTCCCGGAAAATGCAAGCCATATTAACCGGAAGGTTTTGAAGCTTAAATGGGAGTACGAACAGTCCTTACCTGCAAAACACATCGACGCCTTTGGGCTTCTTCGGCCGGCCATTAAATGTCTCAGGAATAATGAAGTCCTTGGTATAGCCATGGACGGAGGCGCCGGGAAAAAAGAATTGATGCTTAATTTTCTTGGCAGAAAGGCATCCTTTTCCTCGGGACCCGTATCCCTCTCCAGACGTACCGGCGCCGCTCTCCTGCCCACATTTATTATCAGGAACCCGGATGGAAGACACAAATTGGTTATCCATGAACAGATGGAGCCAAGCAATTCCAGTGAACAAGAAGATACGCAAAAGTTTGTGGCCCTAATGGAATCGTACATAAAAAAGTACCCATGCCACTATGCCCAGTTCCTCTGGCTTGCGAGGAAGTTTACTAAAGATACTGAGAATCCTTATTTTAACGATTACCATTAGCGCAAAAAGTACAGCCTAAAATTTTAACGCAGAGGCGCAGAGAACGCAGAGGAAAACTCAAAAAAATACATTGTTACCCTCTTTTACTCTTTTTGGTAATTTTTTTTATTTCTTTTTATATTTCTCCGCGTCTCTGCGCCTCTGCGTTAAATTATTACGTTCTTAGTTCTTTTTAGTTGCGGATTCTCAGTAGCAAGTTTTTAAATCATGCGAATTTTACTCATTAAACCGCCTTATACAAGAATCAAGGGAGCAGGTCAGACTCCATACTTTCCACTTGGCTTGGGCTACCTGGCTGCGGTATTGGAAGGGAATGTGGAAGAGGTAAAAATTTACAATGCTGAAAATCCTCCCCCGGACCACCAGGAGCAATATCATGTGGACCAGGATACTATCTTTAAAATGCGCGCCCAAAGCTATCAACGCTATCTCCATGCCCTTAAGGATGATCAACATCCGGCCTGGCTGGAAATTATGGAAACCCTGAAAACTTTCAAACCCGATTTAGTAGGAATTCCCGTTTTAACGCTGGAACTGGGATCTGCGCTAAAGGTCAGCCAAATATGTAAGGAATATAGTAAGGATTGCCGGGTGGCCTGGGGCGGGCCCCATCCAACCTTTGAATCGGATGATTGCATTAATTACAAGGAAGTTGATTTTATAATCAGGGGCGAAGGTGAAATTACCTTCAAGGAATTGATAGATAAACTGCAAAGCAATAGAAATTTAAACTCGGTATTGGGCCTGACGTATAAATCCAATGGAGAAGCCATCCATAACGGCGACAGGGAATTAATAAAGGACCTGGACACTATTCCGCTTCCGGCCAAGCATCTCAGCCTCCACCCGGAGCGCTACCCACCCATAGCCATGGGTAGTTTGATCACTTCCCGAGGGTGTCCATGGCCTTGTACTTTCTGTTCGGCGAAAACATTCTGGCAAAAAAAGGCCCGCTATCGCTCATCGGAAAGTTTAATAGAGGAAATTAAAAAAATCCGGGCGGACTATGGGATGAACAAATTAATATTCTGGGATGACGCTTTTACCGTCAGTGGAAAAATTGTTTCACGGTATTGCGAAAAGATCGTGGAAGCGGGATTAAAACCCTGGTGGAGGACCGCTACCAGGGTTGACCTAATTAATACGGAACTGCTGACCTTAATGAAGAAAGCGGGCTGTGTTCACCTGGACATAGGCGTGGAGTCCGGAAGCGAACGCATCCTTAAACTTATCAAAAAAGAAATAGCCCCCTCGCAAGTAAAAGAGGCTTTTAAACTGATCAAGAAAAGCGGTATGACCGGCGGGGCTTTTTTCATGGCGGGTTTTCCGCAGGAGACAAAAGAGGATCTGAAAAACACCTTTGACCTTATGAAGGAGATCGAGGCCGTAAGCATTGCCTTCAATATTTTAGACCCGCTACCCGGGAGCGAGGTCCTAAAAACAGCCAGGGAAATGGGGATGGTCCCGGAAAAGGTGGATTGGAGAGACTTCCCCTTCTGGCCATTGAACCACTTCGTGAAAGAAGTGGGTAAGGAAGAGTTTTGCCAAATTGCCGGGGAAATGGAGGCATGGAGCCATGGATATAACAGGCGCTGGCAAAATTTGCTGCAAAGGGCCAAACCTATCATCAGCTATCGCCTGAAAAAACTCTTTCGTGGAGTTTAGATATTTATACGTCAATTCCGAAAATTCATCTTTCACAATTAAACAAAAGCTTCATAAATCAATTAATTATAATTCTTTAAATACTTAAAACCCAGGGCGATTTAACCACTAATTGACACTAATTAACACTAATAAAATCTTTCAATAATTAGTGAGGATTAGTGAAGATTAGTGGTTAAATATTTTTTGTTTCTTTTTGTACCTTTGAGCCTTAGTGGTGAAAATTTCAAAATGAAAATTACTTTAATCTCCCCCTACCCTGATATAACCGCTTTCGGCATCCGCACTATTTCATCCTACCTGATGAAACAAGGACACGAAGTGCAAATACTTCTCTTGCCGGATCCCCAAAGCCACCGGCTTGTAATGGATGATTACCGATATGGCGATGAAGCCCTGGAACAAGTAGCGAAGTTATGCGGCGATTCCGGTCTTATCGGCATTACTGTTATGACCAATTTTTTTTACGGTGCTGTCCAGATAACCAAGAAGATAAAAAGCCATTTAAAAACCCCTGTCATTTGGGGGGGGATTCATCCCACGGTAAAACCGGAGGAATGTCTTGAGCATGCCCACATGGTTTCCATCGGCGAAGCGGAAGAAACGGTTTGTGAATTGGTGGAAAGTTTGAATGAAGGGAAAGAATGCAATGACATACCGGGATTATGGTTAAAGAACGGATCGGAGATAATAAAAAACCCGAACCGGGCTTTAAGCTTGGACCTGGACAAATACCCTTACCCCGACTATTTATCTTCACCTCAATATATCCTGGACGGCGGCCGGATAGAGCCATGGAGCATGGA
>JAJDAS010000306.1 GCA_029261755.1 Nitrospinia bacterium | reverse complement strand
TCTCCCAGTTCCGCTCCGCTGAATTCTTCTTCGGCCCATGTTTTAGCTTGATCTTGACCCAAACGAGGTTACCCCAAAGGGAAAAAATTGAAGTTGGTAAATAATTTTTGTTAGTGTGTAATAAAGATATCATAATCTAGTTAAAAAGTCTAGTTTGTTTTTGTCAATGTTTTCGGGCGCTTACAAGATATTCCCAATGTTTTTTATATCTGTGGACCTTGCGAAAGCAGTAAAATGAGAGATTATCCCCTAAAAAACTTGTGGGTAAAGATTAGCTTAACAAAGGGGGAATTAGCGGTAGGTTTCTTTAAAAAAGTGAGTTTTTGGAAGTGCCCATTAGTGTTTATTAGTGGGAATTTGTGGTTAAAGTGCCTTGGGTTTTTAAGTTGTTAAAGGTTTGTAATTATTTGCTTAATAAAGTTTTTATTAAATTGTAAAAGATAAATTCTCAGAATACACACGTACCTAAAATATTTTTTCCCATCCACCACTGACCGGGGCGGAAGCCGGCCTTAGGAACCCAGAAAAAATTAACTCCCCAACTCCCACCCATCTTCAGCCAATCTTTGGCAGGTTCTCATTCGCCAAACTATCACAATTCAGCAGGACAGCCGAATTGGACGGCGCTTTTCAGCCTGTGTGTGGCAATAATTCAGTAGAAATTAATAAGAATGGTTTTTCATGAGGTCTCATCATCAGGGATAAAATCAGCGCTTTTTGAATGAGAGACAGGCTGACCGATTTTCGGCAGATTTACCTCTTCCCCTGCTATATCACTTGGCGTAAGAATAATCATATAGATGGACAAGGCAATAACCAATGATAACGATCAACGGCGGACACAAATCAGGATCGGGAACAATAGTTAGAGATGCAGTTTCCCTTTCTGCATTAACTGGCCAGGGAGTAGAAATTACGAATATCAGAACAAAAAGAGATAAACCCGGATTAAGACCTCAACATCTGAAAGGGGCAGAGGCTTGTGGACAGATTTGCCGAGGCAGAGTAGAAAACGCCAAAGTTGGATCAAAGGAAATAAGGTTTTGTCCTGGAGAGAGATTGTATGGAGGTAATTACGATTTCGATATTGGAACTGCCGGCTCTACGGCTTTATTAACTTCAATGCTCTTGCCAATATCAATCTTTTGCGAAGAAGCTGCAACTTTCAAAATCACAGGCGGCTTATTCCAGGATTTCGCCCCATCAGCTTACTACCTGAAACATGTTTTATTCCCGGTTTTGCAACATATGGGTCTTGATGCGGAGCTTAAAATATTGCAAGCAGGTTACTACCCTAAAGGCCATGGATCAATTCAAGTTAAAACGGTACCGTTGAGAAAAAAATTACGCCCCTTCACCCTACTTGCACCAGGAGAAGTATCAAGGATTGATGGTTTTGCTCTTTCATCTCTGCTTGAAGAAAGAAAAGTGTCTGATAGAATGGCTGAAGCCTGTCAGATAAGTTTGAGAGCTAAAGGATATAATCCGGCAATCCGGGTGATTTACGATACCAAGCAGAATCCGGCTTTTGATAAAGTCTCTATTCAAGCCGGTGCTTCGTTAGCAATCTGGGCAAAAACCGAAAACAACTGTCTGATAGGTTCAGATATGGCTGGCGCGCTAAGACGTTCCGCTGAAACAATCGGAAAACAGGTAGCCGGTAATTTGCTTGATGATTTAGAAACAGGGGCAACAGTTGATAGATATCTAGCTGACCAGTTGATTCCTTTCTGTGCGTTAGCTGATGGGACCAGCGAATATACGGTTCCGCAGGTAACAGAGCATATCGAATCACGATTATGGCTGGTTGAGGAAATGCTTGGCGCCAAAACCGAAATTAAGGATAACCGCGTGATTATAAAAGGGGTAGGACATCAAAGATAGTCAAAGATATTTAAAATTTTCCAATAATTTTTTCACAAAGAGTTAAAGAGAAAAGCCAAGGAAACGCAACAAAGAACAAAAAAATGCGAAAACCTTATTCACCACAGAGATGAAAAGCAGTGACAAGAGACGAGTTACTGCTGGTTTTTCTTGTCACTCGTTTCTTGTCACTTGCTACTATTTTTTGCCCTCCTCTTTTTCTCTTTTCCTCTTTGTCAAATCTGGTTTTTGCCTTTTCTTTTAACTAAAACTCCCCTGAAAGCACTCCCTTTCCCGCATTTTCGCCTTGCATTACCACCGGCAGCGTATTAAAATTTCTTCATTCCCCAACCAAAAACCCATTAGGGGACCAACCGAAATTAGCTTGGTGAATTTCGGTTGATCCCTAAGGAGGAAATCCCATGAAAAAGATTGGAGTAGTCCTTTCCGGTTGCGGCGTCTACGACGGCGCGGAGATTCATGAGTCGGTCATCACCTTGTTGGCCATCGACAAACTTGGGGTGGAAGCCATTTGCATGGCGCCCAATAAGAATCAGATGCATGTGGTGAATCACCTCACCGGCTCCGTGGCGGAGGGAGAAACCCGGAATGTTTTAGTAGAATCAGCCCGGATCGCAAGGGGGAATATCAAGGACATCAAAGAGGTCTCGGCAAATGATTTCGATGCCTTGATCTTACCCGGAGGGTTCGGAGCAGCTAAGAATCTATGCGATTTCGCCGTGAAGGGAAGTGAGTGTGAAGTGGACCCCGATATCCAGCGTTTGGTGCGTGAAACGGTATCTGCCAAAAAACCGTTGGGGGCCATCTGTATCTCTCCGGCCCTCATCGCCGCCATCTGCAAGGACGGTCCGGTTAAGCCCGAGATTACCATCGGGTCAGACGCCGATACAGCTAAGGCCATCAACAGCATGGGCTCAACACATGTGGCCTGCCCGGTAAAGGAATTTGTTGTGGACAAAGAAAACAGGATCGTTACTACCCCGGCCTATATGCTGGCCGAAAGGATCTCCGAAGCAGCGGAGGGAATTGAGAAGCTGGTGAGTGAGGTGATAGGAATGCTGAATGATGGGTGAATGATGATGTGCGGATGTTGAGGCACATCAAAGAAAATAAGGAAAAGAAAATTGGTTTAGAGTAGCAACATGGTTGCTACACTCCAAAAAAAATAGCCGCCGGGAAGGGATTTTATATGGAGTGGGGGGACTGTGTCACCACTCTAAACAATACCTTCCTCTAGCTTTAAAAGCCGGAACGAAACAAGCGGAGATTTGCCCGCCAATGAGTGAATAAATACCTCAACTTTTTAAGAAGTTACGAAATAAACTCGAAACTATATGAAAATATTGAGTTTTTTTCCCATATGGAGATTGGCTTGGTTCACCTCTCCGGTAATCATTTGGGATAGTTCCCTGTTTTTGTCCTGAGTTTCCGATGGACCTCCAAGGGCGGTATTGTTGTTTTTGTCCAGGGGGCTTTGGGCCGAGGTTACCTGCCTCACATTTGAATGGGCCTGTGGAGCCGCTCCGATTGAAGTCATTTTTTTTGCCTCCTTTACACCAAAAATATAGCCAGTATCTTCCCTTATTGGGATTTATCGGCATTTTTGATTAGAACTTTAGCAAAAAAATAAATTAATTGTTCTTTTGCCCTCCCTTCCCCCTTTGAAGCGGCTGGGTTGTTTAAATTCCTCCCATCAATTATACTGGCAAGCTCACAAAATTTCAGAGGAAAACATGCATCTAAAAGAACTAAAAATCGGGAATTTTGTCGCCAAAGTCCCTATATTTCAGGGCGGAATGTCGGTAAAGGTCTCAACAGCGCCCTTGGTTGCCGCAGTGGCCAACGAAGGCGGGGTGGGCCTCATCGGCGGAACGGGGATTTCCGTAGAGGAGTTGATTGACCAAATCCACCAGACTAAGAAACTCACCCAAGGAGTCTTCGGCGTCAATGTAATGGTGGCCATCGACAACTTCATCGAGATCGTCAAGGCGTCCATTGAGGAGAAGGTAAATCTCATCGCAGTGGGCGCGGGATTTTCCAGAGAAGTTTTTAAGTTATGCAACAAAACCGGTGTGGAGGTAGTCCCCATCGTTTCTTCCGTGAAAGCGGCCCAGATATCGGAAAGGCTCGGGGCCAATGCGGTCATCGTAGAGGGAGGAGACGCCGGAGGCCATCTTGGAACGGATATTTCCGTGGGGGACCTGATGCCGGGAATTCGCGCCGCTGTGAAAATCCCGGTTATCGCGGCAGGGGGGCTGGTAGACGGCAATGACATCGCCGATATGATATCGCTGGGAGCGGATGGGGTCCAATTGGGAAACCGCTTCGTGTTGTGCGACGAGTGTGATGTTCATCCCAACTATAAAAAGGTTTTTTTGGAAGCTAAGAAAGATGACCTTACCACCATCCTTAGCCCCGTTGGTTACATGGGGAGCGCCGTTAAAAACCATTTCGTGAAAGAATTTTTAAAGAATGAAACAGACAAGGTCACCCAGTGCACCAACTGCCTGAAGGTTTGTTCCCGTAGTTTTTGCATCCTGGAGCGCCTGCAGATGGCCAGAGACGGGGATATGGAAAACGGCCTTTTCTTTGCCGGTAGAAACGTTTACAAAATTAACGATATCCTTTCCACCAAAGAGATTTTTCGTAAACTGGTAAAAGAGGCAAACGAGAAGCTCGCTTCGTTGGCAAAGTAAAGATTTAATCACTACACTAACTTTAGTTCACTTAAAACTTTAGTCACTTTAGGCACTCGCATTAACCCCCTTCCCCACCTTTCCTGCTTCTACAAAAAATATTTCGGTTTTAATTCAATTGTTTAAATTTTATCCATAGGAGACAAAATGGCTGAAATCAAGGCGTTCCGGGGCATCCTTTACAATCCTGAAAAAATCGACGGCTCTCTGGAGGAGGTTGTAGCCCCTCCATACGATGTCATCAACAACGAGGCCCGCGAAAACCTCTATAACCAAAACCCTTACAATATTGTTCGGCTGATCCTGGGCAAAGAGCATGAGGGAGACAACGACACAAATAATAAATACAGCC
This sequence comes from Nitrospinia bacterium, assembly GCA_029261755.1. Classification (GTDB taxonomy): domain Bacteria; phylum Nitrospinota; class Nitrospinia; order JACRGO01; family JACRGO01; genus JACRGO01. Next base: position 1,050 of record JAJDAS010000306.1, on the reverse strand, counting down.
GGGCTGACGGTTTTCTATCTCAATGGATGGAGGAAGGAGCCCTCGCCCGTGACGAAACACCCGCCATCTATCTTTACAACCAGGAATATACCTCGGAAGGCGTAAAAAAGGTCCGAAAGGGCTATATCGCCTTGATCAAGCTGGAGGAGTTTGAAAAGGGCGTGGTCCTTCCCCACGAAGCTACATTGGCCAAGCCGGTGGAAGATCGTTTGAAGCTATTCCGGGCCTCACAATGCAATCTCAGCCAGGTGTTCGGCCTTTACTCCGACCGGGAACGCTCTCTGGATAACCTCCTGGATGAGGCCGTGAAAAAACTGGATTCCGTTTCGCTGAAGGACGGGAACGGCGACGGGCATGAGATGTGGCGATTGACCGACTCCGAAACCATCAACCGGATCGTGGAGTTCATGAAAGAGAAGAAAATCATCATCGCCGACGGACACCACAGGTACACCACCGCCCTTGCTTACAAAAAGGAGATGGAAGAAAAACACGGCGCCGACCCCAAAGCGCCTTATAATTATGTAATGATGTACTTCACCAATATGTACGGAGAGGGAATATCCGTAGGTCCCATCCACCGCGTTGTACATGGAGTGGAGTTCAACCGGGATGAGTTGATTCAGGGTTTGAGGGCGGATTTTGATGTGGAAGAGATGAAGGGTTCCAGTGAAGGGGAAGTACCGGAAACCCTTTCCAAAAAAATGAAAGACGCCGCAGGTCAGGGAACAGCCTTAAGCCTTTATTTCGGAAAGGGAGATTATTGCTTCCTGAAACCCAGGGCGGGGACGAATCTTGCCGCCAAAATTCCCGTGGATGGCCCGGACGATTTGAAACTCCTGGATGTCTCCATCGTGCATTCCCTGTTATTGGAAGGGGCCTTGAAGATAAACAAGGAAGATGTAAAAAGCCAGAAGAATATCATTTATAAAAAAGATCCCGTGGAGGCCATTTCCCTCGTGGACAAAGGAACCGCAAAGTTGGCCTGCCTCATGAACGCCACTCGCGTCGACCAGGTAGAGTCGGTGGCCGGCAGGGGTAACATCATGC
>JAJDAS010000305.1 GCA_029261755.1 Nitrospinia bacterium | reverse complement strand
TCCACAGGGCTGCGCCACTATGGATCCAGCGGAGATACAAAAATCCTACATTTTTCGATGTTCAGTGTTCAGTGTTGGGTGTTCGACGTTCGATGTTCAATTTTCCACCCTCTTTTTTCAACCCACATACCTTCTTACCTTCTGAACAAGTCTCTCCATATCCACAGGCTTGGTAATAAAACCACTTGCTCCCAAATTAAAGGCTTTCTCCTTGGATTCCTTTGCCTGGGCGGTTACCAGAATAACGGGAATGCCATCGGTCTCCGGTTTCTTTCTGATTTGCTCAAGCATTTCGAACCCATCCATCACAGGCATTCTGACGTCGGCTACAACCAAATGAATATCATGTTTATTAAGAAGCGTCAAAGCCTCTTTCCCGTTTTCCGCTTTGAAAACATCCGCACCAACCCTTTTAATAAATGCTTTTTGAAAAAGAGCGCAAGCTTCCCTGTCATCTTCCACAACTAAAATCCGTGGTTTTAGCGTTGGCAGTTCCACCGTAAATGTGCTTCCTTTATCCGGTTCCGACTCCACGTTAGTGGTTCCGCCATGTAGACGCATGACTTCATGGACAAAAGGAAGCCCCAACCCCGTTCCCTTTTCACCGGCGGTTCCGGGGGTAGTAGTTTGTTCATCCTGACCGAAGAGGTGAGGCAATATCTTCTCATGAATTCCAACGCCGGTATCTTTTACCGCAATAGCACTTTCTTTACCAGGTGGCACAAAAATATTAACATGGTCCCCTTTTTTGCAAAACTTGATGGCGTTGGAAAGGAGGTTCTGGATGACCCTTGCAAAAAGGTCGGGATCGGCATACAGGCGTGTTCCCTCCGGAACCTCATTGACAAGTTCAAGCTCTTTTTCTCTGGCAAGATAGCGTAAGCGATCTATTGAAAATTTGGCGATGGCGTGACCGTCCAGGAATGTAGGGTTTAATTTGATTTTGCCGGATTGAAGGTAGCTGGCTTCCAATAAATCCTCAACCATATTCAACATATTTTTGGAGCTTTTCTGCATGATTTCAACCAAGGATTCATGCTCTTTATGCAGGGTATGATCAGAATCGTGAGACATGATCTCCAAAAATCCGATGATGGAGGTGATGGGAGTCTTCAGGTCGTGGACTACAAAACCCATAATCTTTTCTTGCTGTTTTTGCGCTTTTTCAGCCTCCTCCTTTGCTCGTTTCAGCATCATATTTTTCCATTCCATCTCTTCGGCGACATCATGCAACTTTTTCTCTGTGCGTTTGCGCTCCGTGATATCCAAGATTGTTCCCAACATCCGAACTGCTTTTCTTTCTTCGTCAAATGAAATCAGACCTTTTTCGTGAACGAAACGCTCCGTGCCGTCCGGCAAGACAATTCGGTGGTCAATAATATATGGTCTGTTTTCGGCCAGGGCTTCTTTTATCGATAGTTGGACCAATTCTCTATCGTCCGGATGCACGGCATCCAGAAATGCTTCATAGCTGACTTCAAAATTGTCTTTCATTTTTCCAAAGATTCGATATGTTTCATCCGACCAGTGGAGAGTGTTGTTGAGAATATCCCAATCCCAGAATCCCATATTGGCGACACGTTGTGCTTCAGCGAGGTTTGCCCGGCTACTTAGAAGATCCTTTTCCGTCTCCTCACGCCTTGTTATTTCTTGCATCAGTTCATCACGGGAGGCTGTGGTGGCGGCCAGGCTTTCCATCATTTTTTTAAAGGAGGCGGCCAGCTCTCCTACTTCATCCTTGGAATGAATTTCCACCGGCACGTCTCGTTTTCCGCCGCCGATCTCTTTTGCGGCGTTGCTTAGTTTTATGATGGGTTTTCTGATATTTATCGAGATAAAAATCCCTGTCAACGTCGCCACCAACGCGATAAGGATGGTTATCACCCATACCGTTTTTTCCAATTGCCTTACAGGAGAAAATATTTCCTTCAAATCGAACTCAACAACGGAGGTCCACCCCAGACCCTTAAAATCCTTATATCCCATTGAATGCGTATGCATGACAAGGACATCGCCTTGAGGAAGACGTTTTTTTTCAATATAGTGCAAATCATCTTCAAAGTGGCCGGGTGGAAGAAGATGAGACATGTCCTCAAGCAATTTATATTTTTGAGTGGAAAATATAATCTTTCCATCCCGGGTCAGCAGCGAAAACTTAGCTTTTTTATATTTTTTAAATAATGCGCTCGTGCTTATATCCTTCAATTCATGGAAGAGATCTTCGGCATTATAGATGAGCTTTAAGGCACCGATGAAGTTCCCCTCTTCATCTTTGATTCCAATACCGATACTAATGGAATAAATGCCCGCGCTCTCATCAAATGCGATATCCTCTACGTATAGGCCATCTCTTTTTGCCACTTGCCACCATTTCTCGTCATCTTGCCGGTAATCCGTTGTCTTCCCGGTGATGGCCGTATTGGCTCCGAATTTATTGGTAACGAACATTTCTGCCAAAACGGGAGAACCGTATTTTTTTTCTTAAAATTCGAGTTTTTAACTCAATTC
>JAJDAS010000304.1 GCA_029261755.1 Nitrospinia bacterium | reverse complement strand
CCTCAGCAGCAATTGCTGCTCCCTGCTCATGTTGACTACAAATATACTTAATACGTTTTTCTTTTTTTAACGCGTTATTCAAATGCATCGCGCCGCCACCAGTTACAAGAAAAACATGTCTGACGCCATAATCCGCTAAATATTTAAAAATATAGTCAGCTACTCTCATAAAAATTTCCTGTAAATATCATGGCATTGCAAGAGATTATCAGGACAGGTGTCATGCCACATGATATACCCTGGCTCAGTATTAGAAATTTCTTTATTTTCCGGGACGAAAGCTGATGACAACAAGCATTTATACAGGATTGAAATGAAATGAGCTCTATTTTTATACTCTTCAATAATTATTTGATTTATTGCCATGGGATTTGGATCAAAATCAACAGAGGCTCTAATTTCTGTTTCAGCTACTTTTTTAACCCTTGTTTCTAAAGATTCCTTAAATCTAACAATCCCGCCTGGCAGATGCCATCCTTTACCAGCATATTGGTCATCTCTCCAAGATAAAAGTATGCGCCCATTTTCATCTTTTACCAAAAGATCAACATTCACTAGTGGCGTTGTCCTGCTAACATAAAAAAACACCTCATCAGGTAGGCCGTCCGACGGATTCGGAACCTGTTCGTCTATAAATTTTATAGCATCTGTAATACTCATAAAACGTCTAATTTTTTTTATACCAATTGATTGTTTTTACTAATCCTTCATTTAAACTATGTTTGATTTTCCAGCCAAGGATTTTCCTGGATTTTTCTGAACTTAAATATTGGCGCCTTATTTCATATGTTGCTTCATTTAAAATTTTATAATTTGGTTTCTTCTTTGTAGCTTTATAGATATTTTCCATTACATTAATTACGGTGACAGGATTTTTATCGCTGAAGTTAAATGCTTCTCCATATAATTTTAGTTGTTTCATTTTTTCAGCCAGCGTTATATACCCATTAACTATATCTTCTACATACACATAATCTCTAATAAAATTCCCATCGCTTCTTACCTTAAATTGTTTATTTTGTATGGCGCAACGAATAGCATCCGGAATCAAACGGGAATAGTTAAAATCTCCGGGTCCGTAGATATTGCCGCAACGGGTTACGCATACAGGCACTCTATAGGTATTCCAGTATGTATAACATATAAGATCCGTACAACTTTTTGAGACATCATAAGGGTGGTCACCTTTTAAAGGCGCATCTTCTTTGTATGGCAAGGTTTTATGGCTGCCATAGGCTTTATCACTGGAAGCTACAACGATAGCTTCTATAAATTTGTTATCTCTTGAAACGTCTAATATGTTCCATGTGCCTTCAATATTTGACTTAAAAGTTCTGAGGGGATATTTATTGGCTTTGCCCACGATGGCTTGCGCAGCTAAATGAAAAATAATTTGAGGCCTATGTTTGTTTACAATATTCTTTATAAAGTTTAAATTGCTTATATCTCCTTTAATGCAGGTAACATTCTTCCTAAAACCATTTAACACAGAAATAGGTCTATCTATTATCTTATCAATACCTATTATTTTAGCCCCATAACCATTCAAGGTCTTTGTAAGATTTGATCCTAAAAACCCCTCAAAACCTGTCACCAAAACTTTTTTATTTTTCCACCAACTGCTCTTCATTTCCACATCTTCCAAGTAGCCTTATTGTTGTCCCACATGTCATTCAACATTTCGTACTCCCTCAGCGTATCAACACATTGCCAGAAACCAAGATGTTTATAAATACTTAGTTGTTTATCCTCTACCATATTGTGCAACACCTCTCCTTCTAAGGTAAGATCATCGCCCTCTCTGAAATATTTCTTCATTACGCTCTTATCAAAAACCATGAATCCTCCGTTTATCAATCCCATGCTGACATTTGGCTTCTCGGCAAATTCCGTTACTAATTTATCTGAAAACTCCATTTCGCCAAATCGACCTGAAGGATGAACTCCGGTTATTGTGCCTAAGGTTTCTGCAGTATTATGAAGATCTATTAAAGCATTTATATCCAGATTCGCTACGCCATCTCCATAAGTAACGCTGAACATATCACAATCTTCGAGATATTTCCTGACATTCCACACTCGGGCGCCTGTCTGTGCTGACTCGCCAGTATTAACAAGCGTAATATTCCAACCTGATTCATCATTTACGTTGTAATATTTTATGGAATTTAGATTCCCAAGCGTTAGGTTTATATCTGAAATCTTAGCAACATAATTCAGAAAAAACTCCTTCACAATCCATCCCTTATACCCCAGACATAAGACAAAATCCGTTATACCATAATGAGCATAAATTTTCATTATATGCCATACTATCGGCATATTGCCTATAGTAAGCATGGGCTTAGGCAAAACTTCAGAAACATCCCTGATCCTTGTCCCCAGTCCACCACATAGTATAACAGCTTTTATTTTTGGCAATTTATCATCCCTTTCCTTTTTTCTTTTATCATCAGAATAAAAGGCACTGAAAATATTATATAGTAAGGTATGAGTGGCACACCATACCTTCCGTGCCCAGCTACCAAGCTGTATAATAAGTTGATATAGCATATAATAAATACAAGTAACAACCATTTTCTCCATAATCTCTTTTTAATTGCTATCCCTATTAAAAATAGCAAGATAAGTAAATACGCCAAGAGTCTGAACACGCCACGTGCGATAGAAAGTATTAACCTGCCATTTGGCAAATTAATAATCTTTCCTATTAAATTCCTTTCATATACAAGCAATGGCAAATATGTAAATTGCGTCATCCTGAGTAAATCCAGAGTGGAAATGGCAATAAACTTAAAAGGCCTCTTTTTTATCTCAGTCGTCATCATATTTTCTATCTCTTTTGCACTATATCCTTTTCTTCGTAATTCAGGCAATACCGTGTATCTCACTAGATCATGCTCTTTAAGTAAATAATCCCTCGGATTGTCAATGGCATCAGGATAAATCTTTTTCCCTAAATTTTCAGAAATTGTAAAAACAATTTGCTTTTTAAAATCATTAATATCATAATCTAGCTTCAGTACCTTTAAGCAAAAAACTCCTTCTGAGCCTTGACGCAGTGAAAAGCTGCCAAATATATCGTAATTTCTGTACATCCATGGCATAATAATTGCGGTATAGATAAGTACCATTATGCCTGCGTTAATAATTTTCCTATTAATATTAACTTCTCTTGCTTTGCAGATTAAAGCCATCCAAATAAGTAAAACAAATATAAAGAACATCATTATCACCTTACACAGGGTTAACACCCCCAGCGCTGCACCTGCAAGGATATAATATATCATTTTTTCTGTGTGATAGATCTTCATACAGAAGTACACAAAAAGTGCCAGAAGAAATGTAGAAATAGTCTCTGAGAGTATATACGCAGGGTAATTTATAAGCGTGGGAAAAAATGCGGTAATTACCATAGAGTATAAAGCAATATGCTCGTCAAAAATAATTTCGGCAATCCTATAAACCAGAATAACTGTCAATAAAAAAAACATTATTTGGACTATCTGTACCGGAAAGTATCTATGCCCAAATATTTTATACATAGTGGCTAGGAAAAGTGGGTATATCGGCTCTCTCGCCATTGTCAATTCTCCGCTATCATCCTTATATCCATTACCTACGGCAATATTAACGCCTATAATGTCATATTCATAAGAATCCGTCTGCATTGGTTCTTCGGCAAGCAAGGTTAAGATTAGACTTACACTAAATGATAGTCCTAAAATATATAAATATTTTTTCATATATACCTTTTGAACCAATAATAAGCTATCAGTAAATATTTATACATAAGGGCCTGTAAAATAATAACCTTTACAACTTAGGTTGTGTGGTTCTTTAAGAATTGGGTAAAATTGTATAGTTCCATTTTTCTTGAAATCGATGGCGTTTAATATTTATTTCACCATATTCTTCATTAGAAACTTTTAT
>JAJDAS010000303.1 GCA_029261755.1 Nitrospinia bacterium | reverse complement strand
ATCTGCGAAGTGCCTAAAGTACACACCAGGGGTGCCGAATACAAGAATTGGAGAAAAACGCATCCTTTGCACATAGACCCCATATTTGCCGACTTCACGGCTTTCTGGAGTTGGTCATCCAAAGAGGAAACCAAATGCTGCGCGTTCAGCTACCGATTCACCAATTGTTACTACCATAGAAACCCCAAGAGCCAATGCGGCGGAAAAGGGGTTCGGCCTGTTCGTTTGGGACAAAAATAGAGTGCACTTCCTAAGCTCAACCTTCCTCTCGTTGCCAGATTCCTCCTTGGTTTAGTTCACAAAATCAGGTCAGGAACTCGCCTTGCTGGCATTCCCGGACAATCATGGAAATATCTCGAAGAGATTTCCATAAAGACATACCGCCCAAATTAAGCCTGCCTTTAAAAAAGTCTTGACTTTTTTAAAGCGGGATTTAAAATAGTCGTTATGCGCTTTGGCTTTTTTGTGGGCTATTTATTGGGTTTGACCTGAAAGAACCCATAGGTTCTGCCCTTCATCAGGCAATCTTCATGGCGGTTTTCACCTCATCCAGGGTAGCGGCTGCAACTTTTTGCGCTTTTTTGCTTCCCGCAGATAGGATTTCCTCGATTTTTTTCGGTTGTTCCAGCAGTTCCCTCCTTTTTTCCTGAATCGGCTCCAGAGCGGGCAGTAGGTTCTTCAAAAGCGTGGCCTTGCAATCGCCACAACCAATCCCGGCGGACCGGCATCCCTTGCAAATCTCCTCCCTTTCCTCGGAAGAGGTATAGATTGTGTGAAGGGGAAAGAGGTTACAATCGTCCGGCTCTCCCGGATCGTCCCTCCTGGCGCGCTTGGTATCGGTGAGCATGCCCTTGATCTTTTTCTCGATGGTTTTTCGTTCATCTCCCAGGAAGATAGCGTTGTTGTAGCTTTTGCTCATTTTTCTGCCATCGGTTCCCTTCAGTTTGGAGACCTGGGCAATCTTCGCGTCCGGCTCCTTCAAAACCTTGCATTTGTAAATGTTGTTGAATCTGCGAACCAGTTCCCTGGTGAGTTCCAGATGAGGCAGTTGGTCCATGCCCACCGGAACCAGGTCAGCTTTGTAAAGGGCGATATCCGCAGCCTGAAGAACCGGGTAGCCCAAGAACCCGTAAGTGGCCAGATCCTTGTTTTTAATATTGTCCATCTTCTCTTTGTAAGTGGGGTTCCTCTCCAGCCAGGGGACGGGGACAATCATGGACAAAAAGAGATGCAGAACCGCGTGTTCCGGTATTTGGGACTGGACGAATATGATGGATTTTTCCGGGTCGATCCCCGTGGCTAGCCAATCCACTGCGATCTCAAAACGATTGGAGGCGATCTCACCGGTATCTTCGTAATTGGTGCTCAGGGCATGCCAGTCGGCAATGAAATAAAAACACTCGTACTCCTCCTGCATGGCCTTCCAATTTTCCAGGGCGCCCACCAGGTTTCCCAGGTGCAGTTTCCCGGAGGCCTGCATGCCGCTCAATACACGTTTTTTTCTCATTTTTTATCCTTTTGAAAAAGTTTTTTACTACTCCTTAGCCTTCGCCTCGGCCTTGGCCTTACGCTTTTCGCTCCGCGCCTAAAAGTTTTTCATTTTACAGGAAAGGGGTGATTCAAAGAAAGAGGAAGGCGGTGGCGATGGCGGCGTCCATTCGCCTGGCTTATTGTGATAAAATAAGTCGGTTCAGCGAGCTTTCGTTATTTTTGACGGTTCCTAAGGTACCCCCCATTTCCAAAGATAAAGATGCATCCCGCATATGGAATTATTATTGTAATTGCGCTGGTGGCCAGCGTAGCCCTTTATATCCTGGTGGTTCATCCGAAGCCGCAGGCCAAGGGTAAAGCAAAGACCAAGCCAAGGGCAAAACCAAAGGGTAAGCAAAAAACCGCGCCTGTGAAAACCCCGCCACTGAAAAACCCCAAACCGGTGCCAAGTTCCTCCGGCCGATGGGGAGAGTTGCCGCCCGAGGTGCCTCGCGATATCAACACCATCAAGATTATCGCAATGGAGGACCCAGAGGTTGTGGCGAGAGTTGTCAGGAAATGGCTGAGAGAAAGGCGCTAAGTGAGGAAAAGATTTAACATCGAACATCGAACACCGAACATCGAAGAATGTGCTTTTTTTTTAATTAAACAGTCGTATCAGAGAATGTTTTTTCAAAGAATTCTACCTTCATCGATGTTCGATGCTAGACGTTCGATGTTCGACGTTAAAAAAGGGTTTTATCTGGCACTTATGATATTCCAAACTTAAGCACACAATTGCAAAATAGTCCTGTTCTAAAGCGCCTAAGAATTCCCAGATCCATGCTGCAAAACAGCCGGCCCTCTTCACTTTTCTTGCAAACTTGCCGATTAATTTTTTACACTACCAACTACCATAGTAGACACAAACCCATATTGAGTGATTGAACCATGCCTGTGAAAAGAGTTCGCAATGCACGAAATAATGCCAATAAAGTACCTTGGGGGTCATTGATCCGCCTTCGGAAGCCCGTTGCCCCTTGGCCCCCTACCCTCCTCCCCTTATTTTTCCTCTTTTTTTCTTTCATGGCAGGCTGTGTCGTTCCACCGGAACCAAAGGAAGAAGCGGTGGAGCCCACGGAATCCCTCATCAAATTGAAGGAAGAAGATTTACCCCGTTTTTCCGATGGTCTGGACAAGGAGTCCTTAACCCAGGCCATTGCCAAAAGCCTTCATTATTATAAGAAGCTGCCAAAGGATCGACTTTTTCATTTTGGCAAGGATGAAGTGAGGACTAAGGAGATGATTGTCTCTTTGGAAAAATTTTCCAAATTGATCCAAAAGGAGAAAAGTCCCAAAAAATTAAACCGAATGCTTCACTCCCACTTTGACGTCTATCAACCACCTCCCATAGGAAGAAAAAAGGAGGAGGTGCTATTTACCGGCTATTACGAACCCTCCCTGGACGCCAGCCGGGAAAGGACCAGCACTTATCGATACCCTCTCTACAGAAAACCCAAGGATCTGCTAACGCTGGACCTGGGTATCTTCCACCCAAGCTTTGAAGGGAAAAGGTTAGTGGGGTTAATCGGCAAGGGAACCTTGCTCCCTTACTTCACCCGTGAGGAGATCGATAGCAAAGGCGTACTTACGAAATTGGACCTGGAACTCGCCTGGCTGGCAGACCCGGTAGAGGCTTTTTTTCTTCATATACAAGGATCGGGAAAATTGAGGTTGCGTGACGGAAGCATGATGAACGTTAACTACGCCGCTAAAAACGGCAGGGCCTACAGAAGCATTGGCAAGTTCATGATCCGGGAGGGGATCGTCCCAAAGGAAAAAGCCAGCATGGAATCCATCAAAGATTTTTTGAGGAAACATCCAGAAGAACGACAACAGATATTCAACCATAACGAAAGCTATATCTTCTTTCGCGAGGTACCGGAAGGCCCCATCGGCTCCATCTCGGAACCTCTCACCGCCGGACGCTCCATCGCCACGGACAACTTACTTTTTCCCAAGGGCGCCCTGGCCTACATCGAAACGCAGATACCCCGTGTAGATAGCGCAGGCCATTTTAAAGGATGGAAAAAGATTTCCCGGTTTGTCATGAATCAGGATACAGGGAGCGCCATCAAAGGCACCGGACGTGTGGACCTCTTTTTCGGCAGCGGGGATAAGGCGGGACAAAGGGCAGGTTTTTTGAAGAAAAAAGGACGCCTCTATTTTTTAACCTTGAAACCGAAGTGAGCGCGGGGTGCAAGACATTTCGCATAAGGTAGGCGCCTAACCAAAGATATTTGAAATTTTTTGAAAAAACCAAGAGAACCGCGAATGGTCGCGAATGAACGCGAATATTTTTTGTTCTTTCTTTATTCGCGAAAATTCGCGTTCATTCGCGGTTCCATGTCTTTGATTTTAATAGACACCCAATGCAAAACCACATCGAACAATTTAAGAAATTCTTAACCGCAGAAAAAAACGTCTCTGAGAACACCCTGGCGGGTTACATGAACGACCTGGGACAATTCCAACGATACCTGCGGGAACGTCGTCCTGATCTTTCTCTGGAAGGAATCGACGTGGCTGCCATTCGCGGATTTCTCTCCTTTTGCCATCTAAAAAAATATAGAGGGAGCACCATCGAAAGGAAACTAGCCTCCATCAGATCCTTCTTTCGCTTTCTTTGCAGGGAAGATGTTCTGAAAAAAAACCCGGCCCGAACCATCTCCGGCATCAAAAAGGAAAAAAACATCCCCGTGGTGGTCCCCATAGACGATGTCTTCAAGATGTTGGACTCCCCCACCAAGGACGAATTTATCTCCTTAAGAAATAAGGCTATTCTAGAACTGTTTTACGCCTCTGGATTGAGGATCAGCGAACTGGTTTCGTTGGATCTCAACGATTGTGACAAAAACACTCGTCTAATTCGAGTGAAAGGCAAAGGGGGAAAGGAAAGGATTGTCCCTTTCGGCAAAAAGGCCCTGGCTGCCCTGGAAGCTTATCTAAGCAAAACAAACACCTTAAAACCGGGCAAGGATGAAAAGGCCCTTTTTTTGAACAGGAACGGCAAGAGGATCAGCGTACGGTGGGTGAGATCCGTTGTGGAAGCTAACCTCCGTCGGACCAATCCCGCCCTAAAGGCATCTCCCCATTCCCTTAGGCATTCCTTTGCCACCCACCTTTTGGATTCGGGGACGGATCTGCGGGCCATCCAGGAACTTCTGGGGCACGAGTCCTTATCCACCACCCAGAAATACACCCATGTGAGTGTTGCGAGGCTAATGGAGGTTTATGACAAGGCCCACCCCAGAGCGACTCTCAAGAAAAAGGAGGAGGAAGAACGGAATGGTGGAATAGTGGAATAGTGGAGGGAGGCATCAAAAGCCTCTTGCAAAATAACAGCATTCCATTGTTAGGGCAGCAAATGACGGTAATGGAAAAAAATTATTTAGATTAATTCCCTTAATCAAAGATCACTATAAATCGATTGGAAATTAAACATGGATACAGATAGCAAAGCCAAGTTAAATGTAATAGAAGCGGTAAGAAAACCACTTAATTTTTTTACTTTGTCAGTTTTGCTAATCGAGGCTATTCTCGGTAATTTAGCTGTTCGAGCTAATGGCCTTGATTTTACGATTCTTGTTGTAGGTATGTTATTAGCACTTTTTGTGCTAATTATTATAGTTGCGAAGAAGGAATATTTACCTTCAGAAGTTGCAATAAATGACAATGCGTCAAGCGACTGTATCAAAAGAATATTTGACTTAAATGGGCTGACTAGTGTAAAGCCGTCCTTTGTAAAGGATCGCGTTGGAAATATTTCGATACGAAAATCAGACACAGATACTGAAAAAATGCTACCGATAAAAGGAACGACAACTTATGAATCAGATAGAATTATAGATATTGAAAATCCTACTGGCAATCTAATTGTTATCGGTTCACCTCGGTATAATAGCTACGCAGATCAAATACAAGAAAAATTCGATTTACAATTTCAGTTCGTAAATGCTTCGTATGATGCTAATGTAACAGAACGTTTTATTCGAATAGTATCGGAAAGTGGTGATGAATTTTCATCCTCTAAGGACCAACGTATTAGCATGGAAGGGTGTGAAGTCGATTACGGTATTCTTTTTATAGCAGACTTAACCAATAGCTTTCGATTAATATGGCTTGCTGGGATACACGGTGCCGGAACACATGGGGTCGCCAACTATTTAACAAAACACGCTGACTCAATACTTTCAGATATTGATAGAAATAAAGGTTCAAACAAAGGAGTTGCATACCTTGTTAGAGCCCAATATGTGCAGGAGAACCAAGAAACTCAACCAACTTTTACAAAAATCGAATTAATTGGCGACCATACTATTTGCAAAATGAAACAAAAGCCGCTATCACCCCCCAATGTTGTTGCCTGTGACCTTGGTAACGTATTAATGTACTTTGATCGCAATCGTACCTATAGAGCTATTGCTCACGTCTTAGGAGTAAATTATGAGAAAGTAAGAAATCAAATTGAGAACTCCGACTTGAGGGAACGGTATGAATGAGGACAGATAAATGATAAGGAGTTTATTGGTGCTTTAAAACGATTGGTAATACAGGGTTTAGGTATTAATGCCCAATTAAGTGATTCTATGTTAGAACAATTTTGGGGAGATATATTTTGGCTTAATCTTCCTATGTTTGAAGTCCTTCAGCTCCTAAAGAAAAAAGGTTTAAAGTTAGTTCTATTATCTAACACCAATTCGCTTCACTACGAATATATAAAAAAAGACTACCCAGACGTTATTGGACTTTTTGACGAAGTTGTATTGTCGTTTGAGAAAGGACTTGATAAGTCAAGCAAACAACTATTTGAAATGGCTCTTGAAAAAGCAAGTAAATTGGTTGGAGATAATAAATGTATAACGCTCTATGTTGATGATGTGGAAAAAAATGTTGAGATGGCGGAATCTGTTGGCATGAGAGGCTTTGTTTTTGAGTCGCACTCGCATTTTATGTTCTGGTTACGTAAAGCTGGATTGTATTTGTCCTGATTAAAAGAATCCAATCATTGGAATATGTAATGTCATGTCTAACTATTTAATTAATTTGATTTACATAAGCTGGCATTCGAGCCACTCCATACACCTTTTGTGTACAAGTTAATATTTCGTTCCAATATTCTTAGCCCCATGCCCCTCTACGAAAAAAGCTCTCAAAAACCATTTCAGATTGTACTTGTGGAACCCGAAATTCCTCCCAATACGGGAAATATCGGAAGATTGTGCGTGGCCACGCGGTCAGTGCTTCACCTGGTGGGGAAACTTGGTTTTCAGATCGATGATAAACAGGTAAAAAGAGCTGGACTCGATTACTGGCAGCATCTACAATTGAAACAACACGCCGATTTTAACTCTTTGAAAAAAGCCAATCCTCACGGACGAAGCCTATATTTTTCCAAACGGGGAAAAATTCCGTACACGGAGGCAAAGTACCAACAGGGAGATTTTCTGATCTTTGGGTCGGAAACCACCGGCCTCCCGGAAGAGTTGATCGCAGAAAACCCGGACGCTACCTACTACATCCCCACCACCAAGCTGGTGAGATCCCTGAACATCGCTAACGCCTGCTCCGTGGTTTTGTACGAGGCTATCCGGCAAGTGGGGGTGTGGGAATGAGGCGGCCTGTCAAGCTTTTGTTGATTAAGCGCTTTTGAGAACGTAAAATAGCTGGTTTACATTCTTTGCTTTGACTTTAGATTTATTATTCATTTTAATTACGGAGTGACGATGGATTACGGAAAAAAAGACAATTTGCTTTATGTGGGCATCCCATCCGGGAGCCTGAACGAACAGGTCATCCGACTGCTGGAAAAGTCGGGTCGCCCCCTGAAGAAAGGGCGCATGTACGAACTCACCAGCCCCTATGACAAGGACCTGGTCTTCCGCATTCTAGACCGAAAAGAGATGCCGCAAAAGGTGGCTAAAGGTATCGTAGATTGCGGGATCACGGGCAAGGACTACATATTTGAAGCCCAAATGGAGGAGAAGGTGGAGGTCATCGGGGACTTTATCTTTTCGAAAGTCACCAATCAGCCCTCCAGGTTGGTCCTGGCTACCAGGCCGGAGACAGGCATCAAGGCCCCTGAAGATTGCGTGGGACATACCATCGCCACGGAACTTCCCAATCTGACTCAGCGCAGAATGAAGGAGCTTTTCGGGATCGAGGACATCAACATCCTCCACTCCCAGGGAAAGACGGAGGCCAAGGTATTTATGGGCGAATCGGATGCCTTCACCGACATCACAGAGACCGGAGCTACCCTAAAGGCAAATGGCAACATCATTGTTGCCGAACTTTTTCAGTCCAACCCTCAACTGTTCTGTAATCCTCAAGCGGCCAAGGACAAGTTCAAGCTGGAGAAGATGGAAGACATCCGTGTTGGCATCGATGCAGTGCTGGCGGCAGAAAAGGAGCCGGTGTACATGGTCTTCATGGATGTGCCCAAGGCAGTGGCCGACCAGGTAGAAGCGATCATCCCGGCTGTGGTGGCGCCAACAGTGAGCCCGGTGGAAAAAGAGGGCTGGATCAGCCTTTCGGCGGTTATTAAGGAGTCGGAGATCAACATCCTGGCGCCCAGGCTTTTGCGATTGGGTGTGGACGGCATTGTGCCCATCCCCGTCCCTAAGATCTTTTCCCAGGATATGATTAAGAAGTAGATGAACATCGAACACCCAACACATCGAACGTCGAACATCGAAGAAGGTAGAAATCTTTAAAAAAAGACATGGAACCGCGAATGAACGCGAATATTCGCGAATAAAAAAAAGGAGATTCAAATTGGCTAAAAAAGAGTTGGAAGAAGGGGGCAATGCACAGATCAATTTTGAAAAGCGGGAAGGCTTGGTGCCTGCCGTAGTACAGGACGCCGCCAACGGCCAGGTCCTGATGCTGGCCTATGTAAATAAGGAGGCTTTTGAGGAAACCATCCGCTCCTCCATGGCTACCTTCTGGTCCACCTCCAGAAATGAATTATGGAAAAAAGGGGCCACCTCCGGCGATTTCCTGAAGATTATTGACATCTATACCGATTGCGACCAGGACGCCATCATCTACCGCGTGGAGCCGCAAGGCAGGGGAGCCTGTCATACCAAGGACCCTTCCAGCGGAGAAGCAAGAAGAAGCTGTTTTTATAGAAAACTTAATATAGATACCGGGGAACTGGAGGCCGTTTAAAGAGGGGAGAGGAACCGGTTGAGCTGTTGCTCCTTTTGCCCCAATGGCATTCATTTAAGCTTTGTACAATCGATTTTAGATTGGAAATTGGAAATTTATTATTTCTTATTGCAAAACAAGCTAACATATAGATATTGACTGACTTGCCAGGGATCTACAGTTTAAAATCTCCAATCTAAATTTTCCAATTTCCAATCGTTTTTTAAGGGTTTAACAGCAATTTTCCTTAAGTGAGTGCCATTGCCTTTTGGCCGGGACCTAATCCCGCCACATTCCCGGACGAAACCCGGTCCTACCGTTTGCATTAAAAACGACTATGCTACTGACGGGCTTCACCATACTCTTTGCTCTCCTCGGCACCCCTCTCTTCATCATCATTGCCTTCCTGGCCCTTTTCGCCTTCCACAGCGTGGATATCGATTCCTCCGCCATTATGGTGGAGATGTACCGTCTTGCCAGCACACCGGTTCTTCTGGCTATCCCCCTCTTTACCTATACCGGCTACGTGCTGGCGGAGAGCGGCGCTCCCAAACGATTCACCAAGCTTTCCAACGCCTTTCTGGGCGGACTCCCCGCCGGACTGGCCATGGTCACTCTGGTCTCCTGCGCCTTTTTCACTGCATTCACTGGGGCCTCCGGCGTAACCATCATTGCACTGGGTGGCCTGCTTTACCCGATATTACTAAAAGATGGCTACGGCAAGCGATTTTCTCTGGGACTCATGACCTCTTCCGGGAGCCTGGGACTTCTCTTTCCCCCGTCACTACCCTTGATCCTGTATGGAATTGTCTCCAAAGCGCCGGTGGATAAACTCTTCATCGCCGGGATCATACCAGGATCCCTCATGATCTTCATCGTGGCCCTTTATAGCGTCTGGAAAAAACGTGGGGGGGGGGTGACGCAGCATGACACCTCGACATCGGCCAAATGGGAAGCCTTTAAAGAAAGCGCTTGGGAATTGCCGTTGCCGGTGATGATCCTTGGAGGCATCTACGGCGGCTATACCACGGTGACCGAAGCGGCGGCGGTTTCAGCTTTTTACGTAACCATGGTGGCCACCGTGATCAAAAAGGACCTGGGCTTTTTTCAGGAAATTCCAAAAATCATGCGGGATAGCATGGTGCTGGTGGGAGGAATCCTCATCATTCTGGGCATGGCCATGGGACTCACCAACTATCTCATCGATGAAGAAGTCCCCATGAAAATCCTGGCCTTCATGCGGGAGTATATCGACAGCAAAATCACCTTCCTCATCTGCCTGAATCTCTTTCTGCTGGTGGTGGGCTGCATGATGGATATCTTTTCCGCCACCATGGTGGTGGTTCCCCTCATCATTCCCATTGCGGAAAGCTTCGGGGTGAACATCATCCACCTGGGGATCATCTTCCTCACTAACCTGGAGATCGGATATTCCACGCCCCCGGTGGGCATCAACCTCTTCATCGCCAGCTCCAGACTGGAAGAACCGGTGGTGACTCTTTATCGGGCGACTTTGCCCTTCATCGGACTCCGAATGATCGGCCTGATGATGGTTACTTACATTCCGGCCTTGAGTCTTTATCCTTTGAAGATTTTCGGATGATTTTCGTTTTTGGTTGAATACGGAGGATAAAACGGAACTTACAATAGAGCCCAACAAGATCATTTCTTAGAACAAGTCTTAGTACAACCACGAGATTTGCTCTTAAGGCATTGACTGCACCTGGCATCGCTGCACATTTGGCACGAGTAACAATCTGGGCAGTTATGTTTTTTTATGGATCCTTCCTTTCTATCGGGGACATAAACTTTTCCCTTAATTCCAGGAATGGTGATAAAAGCCATTGACCGTTGCCCCCCACTAAAGAAAATTCAGCGTCTTTTCCCGAGAAACCACCCTCTTATTAACTATTTCTTAGGATGTTTGTTGATAAAAAAAGATGCGGTAGCTCTTAGGGGTGGGAATTGCGAAAATGATTCTTGAGGAGAGAATTATTACCGAAGGGCAGGAGATTGGCTCAATGCGTGAAGTACGAGTGATGTGGAGATGTTCAGTTAAGGGCACTTCTAAAAACTAGTTTTTCCCGTGATTTTTTTTATTTTCGGAAATTTGACCTTAGTTTTCTGAAAGTCACCTCAAATTTTCATTCGCTTAACGATTATGGTGTATCGCTATCCGCTAATAACCTTTCTTCT
>JAJDAS010000302.1 GCA_029261755.1 Nitrospinia bacterium | reverse complement strand
CAAGGAGTACAAAGAGGTTGGAATCCGGAAGACCTTCCCCATGGGAGACAACGTGGAGCTGACGATATCCGAAAAAGCGCAGTGGGTGGAAGGCAAATTGGTGCGTACAGATTTCGTGTCGGTGACCTGGCGTGGGGCCTTCAGGGCGCTGGAAGACTATTTTAACAAATTGCCGGATTTGTCGGCTAAAAAAAAGTCGGCCAAAGCTGTGAAAAAAAAAAACAGGAAGAAAAAAAGACGGCTCCGGCGGAAGTAATTTACCCTGAAGCGTGTTGTAGCAGGTCATTGTATTTTTTTCATGATATCAAGACCTTATCAAAACAGAGGTTTATGGTTTCAGTTTTCCCTTCCTTGCAAAGGAGGGGACTGAGGGAGGTCTTTTAAAAAATCCTTTCCTTTTTTTCTTGAAAATTGTCCACAATCCAGATAGAATCGGTGTCATTGCTAAGGTTCGTTGTGAACCGGTATATTATTGAACAGTATTTTACTTAGATTCTCATTTTTTTATGGAAGGGGGTGTTGGAATGATTCATGATGTGAAAAAATTCGTTGCAGTGGTATTAATGGCTGTCTTTTTGCTGACTACCGCAGTTGCCCCGGCCCTGGCTTCTTCTAAGGAAGAAACCGGTGAGACCTATGCATCTTTTTTAGGAGATTTTATTATATTAAGGCCGCTGGGCATGCTGGCTCAAGTAGCCGGACTCGGGCTCTTCATCGCTACTTTTCCCGTCGCCGCCATATCCGGCAATACGGAAAAGGCGGTGGAAAAACTTATCAAGGAACCGGCCAAGTTCACCTGGAAGCGTCCTTTGGGACAATTGCCATAAAAAATGTAGCGTTAACGAGGGGCGGGGGAGGCATGAAAATAGGAACAGGGCATACCATTTGCAATAACAAGGGTAAGCCTGAAAAGTGTCCTCTTTTTGACACCATTTATAAACCAAGTATGGAACTGTCGGGTTTGCAGGAGACAAAACGGGAAATTATGCCATAACTCAGGGGTGCCCCACCCTGTAGGTTTCCACCACATCGTCTCTTTTCTGGATTACGGAGGAGCAGCTCTCGCAAAGCCTGTTCCAACTTCCCATGGAAAAAAATGGGCGACTGCATTTCAGGCAATGCCTGGTGGTACCCTTCATGGTGGGCAAGCCCACTTGGTCTCTGGCCACGTTGAGGTCCCTTAAAATCCGTTTTTTTTGCTGGAGAGTTCTTTTCTTCATTGAGTTTTCTCCCTTGGTTTGGAGTGGTGGAGTAGCAATACCTAAAAAAGTGTCAATCTTCAACAATTTAGATGCCGACTTTCAACATTACGTTCCGTTGTTTTTTAAATAATCTGTCCGCGAAGGGAACTCATAAGGTTCTCACCAAGAGTGATTTTGAGAAAATCATTATTAAATAGTCACTTAGCTCAAAACCTTCCATCCGAATGGAAATTGCCGGGCAGAAGCGATTAGTGAAAAAAAGTGCCAAACCTTTCATTTGGCAAATTGATTTTGACAAATATATTGCCCAGGAGTCGTAAAAAGCTGTAAATTGGCGTAAGATTATAGTAGATAGTTCCATGTTTGTTTTTTCAAGCTAACCACTACCGGTGAACTTATGGTTGAGTTAAGTAGTTTACAACAGATACTTTCAATGAGTTCCGGTCCTGAGAAGGTTCAACAGGTTCAACAGCAACAACCGGATGTACAGGGGAGGCAGTTTGCTGCGGAATTCAGGGAGATCGCCGACACCCAGAAAAACCAGGTCCAAGGGACCGAAGAAGGCAATCAATCAAAGCTGGTGGGCGACAAGAAAGAGTCTGAAAAAGACAGGCGGGAGAGAAAAAAAAGGCGCCGGGACGCCAGCAAAGATGACTCCCTTCAATCCGGAGCGTTGAAGGTGGAAGAGGTTCGGCAGGGAAGAATTTTAGACATCACTATATAATCTAGCTACTCAGGCACAGAGGCAGAAGGCACAAAAATGTTTTACGGGTGAAAGATTCACAACTTTGTGCATTTGTGCCTCGTTTTTCTGCCTTCTGCCCAATTTCTTACATTTAACCAACCATGGCTTTTATCCCTATGAAATTTCTAAGCTTATTCCAGGTAGTAGCGGACGTCTTAATTCTGGCACTGGTTCTCTTTTATTTTTTCAAACGGAAGGAAGATCGGAAGCGGGATAAGATCATGGAAGACCGGGCCAAGGAGATGCTCCTTTTGAATAAATCCATGGACACTCTGATCAAGGAAGCCCAAAAAGTTACGGAAAGTTTGATGAATGCTTTAGATTCCAAGCAATCCGGGGTAAAAGAAATCCTGGACGGCCTGGAAGCAAAGAAAGAGGAAGTTTTGAAGCTCCTTGCCGAACCAATTATGTTAAAAGAGCCACCAGAGGAAGAGCTTATAGAAATCGATGATGAGCTAGACGAGCAGGTGGAGTTGGACGAGCCGGATGAAAAAAAGGAAGAAGTGGAGGATAAATACGCAGAAGCGGCCAGGCTCGCAGAAGAAGGTTATTCCCCTGACGAGATCGCCAGCCAGGTAAACCTCTCCAGAGGTGAGGTGGAATTGATTCTTGACCTGAAAAAGTAAGGGCCGGTATTGAAAAAAACTGCGAAAGGTAGTTATTTCTCCAAACGAGAGCATGCGGTAGCGCTGAAATACGGTCCCGAGATTTCCGGGGCGCCAAAGGTTGCCGCCAAGGGGAGTGGGCTTTTAGCGCAGAAGATCATCGAGCTGGCCAAGAAACACAATATCCCCATCAAGGAAGACCCTGATCTGGTGCAAATTCTTGCCAGACTGGAGCTGAACCAGGAAATTCCCCCCTCTGTTTACAAAGTTGTAGCGGAAATCCTTGCCTTTGTCTATTCCCTGAACCAGCAATATCCCTCAAAACTGAATTCTTGAACCCAAAAACGGTGGGTAAGCCGAGAAACCTTCTTCACATGCCGCTTCTCGTCTTAGCTATATCCATTTGACGAAGGAGGGTGTACTGAATGATGGTTTCCATATCCTCCTCGTTTATGGCTTGGAATGTAACCACCACGGCATAGCGTTCTGAAGGGGAAGCATCCTTCACCAGGATGGTTTTGACTACTTCCACCAGGGTGGATACGGAAAAGCGCGGATGTGCGGCAGTGGGCGATATAATCATTTTCAAAATATCCTTGGGTTTGAACCTTGCTCCGCAGAGGAATCTCAGTCCGGTCCCGCTCATATCGACGCATTTTCCAATGTTCTCCGGTTTTGCGTTTTCCTGCCTCTCTTCCTGCTCATCCGGTTCCATCTCCACATCGATTCCCGACATGATGGCCAGTTTTCTGTAAATATCGGAGAATACATCAAAGTAATCGCTCTCCATGGAATTGATCTTGTTATACACTTGGGCCGGCATAATTCCCTTGTCCAGCAAAAAACGCTTCCGCCTTTCCTTGGTGGGAGTCAGGGAATAGTTTTTTTCTTTTTCCTTGGCTTTTTCCGAGGATTGAAGATAAAATTCCACAGGGAAAGAGTCTTGTACCCGAAGCGAAGAACGGAGATTTCTATAATCATCGTCGTGAATTTCATTTAAGAGGCTTTTCAAATTGGTTTCTTCTAATTTTTCCTCTTGGACCACTTTTTGGGGGCCAGCGCCCTTATTCAAAATACGGAGGTCTAAAATAGGAAGGGCTTGATTCTTCTCGATCTTGACCTTTAATTTTCCCGTTTTCTCCCCGGGAAAGAGGATGGTCTGGTAACTCCCCGAGGGAAACATTTCGCTGTCTATTTGCCCCGGAAGGTAGATGGACAATATGGGGAGGTCAATTTTTTTGACCTGCCCACTGTATTGTATCTTTTCCAATCCGTTATCGATTTCCAGTTGGACCTCAGTATCAGCTTTTAGTTTCATTTAGTTTTCCATTGTTATTAGGTGGTTTGGTTATTCTTGGAAGAGCCTGGGATATCAATCATTTTATCCACATCCACGTAACCTTTCACCACCGGATCAGTGATTTGAGACATCTTCTGAACGATGTCCCTTATCCGAATACTCTGATTTTGAATTACGGTGGACATTTCAATGCGCTTTTCCGACGAGATATCGTCATTTGCCAAAAGAAGTTCCGCCATACCAAGGATTCCCGTGAGAGGGTTGTTGATTTCATGGCGAATGGTAATGGACATCTGGAGGATGGATTCCAGCTTTTCTTTCTTTATCAACTCGGTTTCCAGTTTTTTTAATCGGATATGGGTCTGGATTCTGGCAATGAGTTCTTGAAAATTAACCGGCTTGGTGATGTAATCCGATGCTCCGGCGTTTAGCCCTTTCACTACGTCTTCCGTGGTGTTTCTGGCGGTGAGCATAACAATGGGAATGTGCTTGGTATCTTCCTGCTCTTTTAAAATCTGGCATACCTGGTACCCATCCATCTCCGGCATCATTACATCCAGAATGATCAGGTCGGGGTAGGACTCTTCTTTAAGCATTTCAAGAGCCCGTGGACCGGAAATGGCCTCGGAAACCTCAAAATTTTCTTTCTCAAGAAAACACCGGATCAAAAAGATGTTATTCTCATCATCATCAACAATCAGGATTTTGCTCATAAAAATATTCTGCTTAATGATTCTAGATCCGAAAAGAACGAACTCCGGTTTTTCCGCCATATTTACCAGGACCGTCGGCGAGAAAAACCTTCATGTCGTGGAAAAACAACCACTTAAAAGATTAAGTTAATCCTTGAGGAATGTCAAGAACCAGAGTGATCAACCTTTTCTCCCTCTTTTCCCTTCAGGAACGCGCTAAGTTTTTCAGTGGTAAAGACGGCGGCGATGCCTGTTAAAAAACCCGTGGGAAAGGCGGAGGCCAGGACCAGGGGGAAGAGGTAGAGGATATCCGTATGGCGGACAAATATCAATGCAACCAAGGTGATTTGCGCCAGGGAATGCAGGTATGCCCCCACAAGACTGATTCCGATAAGGCTAAATGTATTAGAAAACCACCGGTACAGTAATCCCATTCCCAATACGCTGGTAACGCCCCCGGCAAGGCTCAAAAAAAAGGCGGGGTTGAGGAAGGTGCCGATCACCATGGAACCCACAACGATCCTTAGCAAGGTGACGTATATAGCGGAACGGAGACCGAAACATGCGATGGTGGTAAGGGTGATAATGTTTGCCAGGCCTGGCTTCATCCAGGGAGGGGTGGGCAGGGACGCTTCCGCGCTGTGGATAACCACTGCGAAGGCGGCGAGCATGGAGAGGTAAACCATCTCGCTGCTGTATTCTCCACCCCGCAGGGTTTTGGATATTTCATCCCTATTTTGAAAGGACATCGATACCTCGGCTGTCTTTTCCTTCGATGCGAATCACCGTTCTGTTGTGTACGCAAACCCGGAATTCCCCGGTACGGGAAATCCTCCCGGAATGAAGCAAGGGATTGGGGCAGGAATTGTCCCTGATTTCTATTCCTTCCTCCTTAACTTCAATCAGAACTTGGTAGAGATATCCCTTGATCGTATATTTATTTTCCTTATAAAGTGGGACCTTGCGGATAAACCTGCCATCCACGTCGATGACTCCCCACTCTCCCTTGGCGGATTGAGCGCTTAGCCAGGGAAAAGCAGCTCCCGTGGCTACGGTTAGAAAAATCATTAAAAGCTTATCGCCCAGGGTCATCCGCTTTAAGATGTCTTTGAAGGTCATGGGGAAAAGCCGGGGAAATGGAACCACGAATTACACAAATTTCACGAATAAACATTTACAAATTAGTGCAATTCGTGTAATTCGTGGTTTAGAAAGTTTTTTGTTTTTTTATTTCTTTACTCAAATCGATATCCACAGCTTTGAATATTGTCCTGAAACCATGGATATTTATCGCAAATCAGGGGTTTTAGTTCGTGTTTACCGTGAACCGAACAACGGTTATCCGGGGTCAACTTGTCGCAAGCGATATTCATTTCGTAGTAGAGACGATTATTTTCGCGGTCAACATCCACCACCTTAATTCCCCGGTATGCCTGGTATTTTTTCAACTCCTCCAGATTACCGTGCTGCCGCAAGGTGGTGTCCAGGACGGCGGAAATTCGAACAACTTTACAGCACTCGCCGCAGGACAAACATTGGCCTGTTCTCTTCTTTTTCCTGGCCAATCACCATTCTCCCGTATGAAGGATCTCGCTCATGGGCTTCCGGTTCTTTTCCTGGATATCCAGCGGCTCTAATGGATAACCCAAGGTCAACAGGGTAACCAGTTCGATATTTTTTGGAATGTTCAGAATTCGCCGTGCCTTTTCCAGGTCGAAGGAGGCCACCCAGCAGGTTCCAATCCCCTCTGCCGTGGCGGCGAGAATCATCTCGGTAACGGCAATGGTTACATCCACCCATGCGTAATTAGCTCCGTCCGCACTACGCACCCACGCTTTCTCCGATTCCGCGCAAGCGGCGATCACCACCGGGGCCTTCAGGAATCCGTCCTTATAAAAAACCTGGTTCAGTTCCTCGCGTTTGGGATGGTTTTGGTCCATGACTATGAAGTCCCATGGCTGACAATTGGCCGCGCTTGCGGCTAGGCGTCCCGTTTCCAGGATTCTTTCTAAGATATCCTTTGCTATTGGCATATCCTGGTATTCCCTGACGCTTCTTCTGCTCCGCAGGATTTGGTAAAACAGGCCTTTTGGGTCTTTCATGGGTTATTAATATCCTTTGTGATTACACATGCAGGTTTTCCTATCATATCAACAATTCCAGGTGAAAAAAACATTGTGGGATAAAACCTTAGGCAAGAAATAAACTCCCTATTGCGAGCTAATCTTTACTCATAAGTTAGTGAGGATGGCTCAACATGTTTTTTGGCAGGCCCGGAGGGCCGAAAGCGTATAGCCGGGAGTGAGCCTTGGGAACATAGGCGTAGCCCCATATGCGCTAACTTAAGAAATCTATAATAATGGGCTGATTAATACTACTTGGCTCATACGACTTCTGGGTCGTTCTGCAAGATCTTCTCTTATAATATGCCAATTTTCGATAATATTCTCTAAGCATACCTGGGGC
>JAJDAS010000301.1 GCA_029261755.1 Nitrospinia bacterium | reverse complement strand
GAAAGAAAACAAATTAGCCCTGAAAGGGCGAAAGGCAATTTAGCCACGAAGGTTAAGTTGACTTTCGCCCCGTTGGGGCTTGAATGATTTTTTTATAACAAGTCCGGGGGCGATGCCCTCGGCTATATGCTTTCGGCCCTTTGGGCCTGAAAAATTAGCCTGTGAACGGGTACCTTTTTTGTAGGGTAATTGGATGGAGAGGAAAAATTGGTCATCGGCTTAAAACCGCATAAACATCAGAAGCTATGTAATTTTTGACAACCGGCATTGAAGTGAGTAATTTCGATAAACCATATAGCGGGGGCACTTTCTTTAGCTGTGGATTAGCTGCCAGGAACCGCAACTTCCAACCGGTCTCATGCACATATTTTAAAAACTCCGAATACTTCATTAGGTTGAAACCTATATCAACTTTTTTAAATTCATCGGCAGGATTCGTTGGGCGAAAGCATTCGGTCCTTAAACGCAAAATAGCTTTCTCTGAAAATAGAACACCACGCCATGGGATTGGAATCCGAAAGAAACCACACATGTGATCACCCAAGGGTGAATGAAACAAAGGCCCAAAGGCCAGGACAAAAATTCCATTTGGGGCAATAAAGTTTGCCATTCTTTGCAGGAATGTCTTGGGATTGCTGATATGCTCTAATGCGTCAAAAGATAGGATTACATCGTACAGGTGGGGTGGGGTCCACAGGTGAACATCTCCACAAATGAATTTCGCGTTATCCTCAACCTTCTGTTCTTTTGCATGCAGATTGGCTCTATCGATATTACGTGGAATGATGTCAATGCCTGTTACACTCCTGCACCCCTCTTTCGTGATTGCCACTGCCAGGTCACCTGTGCCACAGCCCACATCTAAATAATGGCGATCACTACTGATAGAAAAATTTCCTTCTAACCGATGCAATAACTTTTCAAGTCTCAACTTTGCATCTTCAACTTCTATAGGCGAGCCACTGATAAAGCGTTCGTTTAACTCTTCTTCCGTTGCGATGTTACGGCTATGAGTAAAAGGACGCAAAAGCCAGTAGTCTAATTTTTCCCCAAGCATACGCTTTCCTCTGGTTCCCAGGGTCTCCCTGGGAATCCAACCATGGAGGCTCTGCCTCCAGTATTTAACACTGACCTATTTGAACGATAAATATTTTAAAAGCCTGGTGAAACATTGAAGCCAAATTAATAAACTGTGCGAGGCAGGAGCCTCTTTATATGCCTTCCCAGGGAAGACTCACAATGCCGTTAAGTTAAGGTTTTTGGTTTGGGTTTTGATCCATTCTTGTCCCGGAGGGACAACCGATAGTAGCCCAGCGATTTATCGCTGGGATTCGCAACACCAGTTTTTTTTAGTCCCGTAGGGACGACTGGTAAAAGATGTGGGAGGACGTTTGCTTTCAGCCGTCCCTACGGGACTAAACTACTATGTTGGTTGTTCCCAGCAATGAATTGCTGGGCTAATTTCACAAGTCCCTACGTGACAAACTAAAGATCACTTCCTTAACCTAATGGCATTGAGGGAGGACCCTGGGAATGAGAGGATGTTTTTCTTGTCACTCGTTACTTGTCACTTGTCAATATTTTTTCCTTTCAACTCGAATCCCTCGACAGCAAAGCGATCCTTGCTCCCCCCATATCACAAATTAATTTTACAGCGTCTTCGTTACTAATGTCATTGTACAAGCCTCTCTTATGCTCATCACTGGAAGCATATTTCCATGGAGTATAACCCAACTCTCTTATTGTGGATTTTTCTTCATCTTGGGATGTAAGAGTTTTGATGCGGTACCCATTATTAAATAGTTCCAGCAACTGTTTCCTCATGTTGTGTTCAGCATCGTCATACGCCTCCGTATGTACTTCGAAAATAACTTTCTCGGGCATGAACTGCGGTTTACTTTTTGCCAACCGAACCAACCCTTCAAAAATTTCTACCTCATGCCCTTCGATGTCCATGCGGATTAGATCAACTTTGCCCACAGTCTGCAGGAAGTCGTATATATCCACGGCTTGAACTTTCAGGATGTTCAAGTATTTTTTGTCAATGGGTTTTTTGGTTGGAAGAACAACATTGAGATTGGTCTCTTTGTGGACGGCAAATTCCTTTGTACCGTTATTATTTGAAATCGCAACATTATGAACGGGGATTCTATCTTTTAACTTATTTAACTGAATGTTTGTGTTGAGGAGTTCAATATTTCTTGGGTCGGGTTCAACGGCAATAACAGAACCCTCCTTGCCAACCATCATTGCCTCCATTAAAGCGTAATACCCAATGTTGGAGCCTATGTCCAATACTTTCTCGCCGTTTTTCAATTCATTGACCATGATCTCTCTATGGTCCTCTTCACGGCCCCCGAATAAGTATAAATTTTTGGATATTCCTCCTGTTTTCAGACTAAGGAGCATTTTGTAGTCGTGGACTTTTCTCTTAATAAATTTTTTACCGAGCACCTTGAGGTTTAAGAGATAAATCACATTGCGCAGTTCTATCCTTAAAGTTCTCCAAAATCCGTAAAACTTAAAACACGTTATGATAAATCGTTCTTGTTTAATTTTGGGCCTCATTTCTTTCGAGGAATACCGTCCGCACACACCCGGTGTCGCAAATCAATTTCAACGCATGCTCATTGCTGATGCCATCGTACATTCCTCTCACATGGAAATCGCTATATGAATATTTCCAGACTTTGTATCCATAATCTTTGATGGTGGAAGTCTTTTCATTTTGAGCGGTGATGGTTTTAACCTTATAGCCAAAATTGAACATTTCGATGAGCTTCTCTTTCATATTGTGGTGCTCGTCGTCATACACTTTGTGGTGGGCCTCGAACAAGATCTTATGAGGAACCAAATCCGGTTTTTCTTTTAGCAATCGAATTAAGCCATTAAAAACCTCCACTTCATGTCCCTCTATGTCCATTCGGATAAAGTCTATTTTGCAGCTGTTCTGGAGCAAATTATAGATATTGATAGTCTTAACCTTTACGGTGTTGACAGGTGTTTCACTTCGAATGGCTTTTTTGTCCGACACGATGTAGCTGGTATTGCTACGCTCCTGAGCGGCAAGTTCTTTTTCTTCATCAGTGTCGGATATGGCGGCTTCATGGGTCTCAATTTGTTCATCCATGTTGTTGAGGGAAACGTTCTTCTTTAAAAGTTCAAAATTTCTATGGTCAGGTTCAAATGCAATGATTTTTCCCTCTTTGCCTATAATCATGGCGTCCATCAAAGCGTAGTATCCTATATTTCCCCCTAACTCAAGAACATTATTCCCCGGTTTTAGGTCCCTAAGAAGCATTTCTCGAACATCATCTTCACGGGTCCCATACAGATACAGATCATAAGCTATACCGGAAATCCTTAAGCAGAGCAGCATCTTATAATCATGTATTTTTCTTTGTACAAATTCATTGCCTAATATGAACTTATTGACTAACCAGATTGCATGGCGAAATTCAAATTTAATGGTTTTAAAGAAACCGTAAAATTTCAGATTTCTGATCAAAGTATAAAGTATGCTCACTTTTAGTCCCTCCCTCGAACTTAGT
>JAJDAS010000300.1 GCA_029261755.1 Nitrospinia bacterium | reverse complement strand
CCCGTCAAACACGCATATGGGCACCGGGCTTGTCTCCAGGATTAAGCCCAGTAAGTCGCTGGATTCCTTGAATCGTTCTTCCGCCAGCAACCTTTTGCCCCGTTCCTGTTCCTTTTCAAATTGAAGAATTTCCACCTGGTATGCGTTTTTCAGGGGGGCTGCCGCAAGATGGGATATGACGTCACAGAATTTTATCTCTCTTTCATTAAAAGGCTCTTCTCTGCGGGAGGTTCGGAGAACAAGAGTACCGATGATGTCGTCCTTGAACGAAACGGGAAAGGCCATGATGGATTTGATGTCGATCAGATCCAGGACGTCCCGAACAGAAAAGAGTATGGGATCGTGGTAGACATCGTTTATGATCACCGATTCCCCCGTTTGCATAACTTTTTTTATTTCCGGGTATTTGTCGAGGCTTAGCTCTATGTGCTTTATATCTTTTGCATCGTGGGAAGCCATAACGAAGGCTTTTTTATTCGCGGGATTCACATAGATAATGGAACAGCGTTTCACCTCAATGACTTCGGCAATCTTGGAGACAATTACATAGAGGGTTTCACGGGGGCCGGAAGTGGAAGAGAGGCATTGAGAGACATCCAGAAGGGCTGATTTCTCCTCCTCTTCGATCTTGACGATATCGTAGAGTTCTTTCGTTCTCAAGTGGGACTTTATACGTGCGAGAAGTTCCTGTATGTTAAATGGCTTGGTGATGTAATCGTCGGCCCCATCGGACAATCCCTGTACGGTCTTTTCCGTATCCGTCATGCCGGTCATCATCAGGATAGGAATGGATTGATACTCCTCATCGGATTTTAATGTGTTGCATACTTCGAATCCATCCATACCCGGAAGCATGACGTCAAGGAGAATGAGATCCGGCTTGGCTGAACGAGCTGACGCAAGACCTGCTTCTCCGTTTTCCTCGTAGAGGACCTCGTATCCTTCTTCCATCAGTGCAAATTTCAGTACCTCCCTTATTTTTTCATCATCTTCGATGACAAGTATTTTTTTCATATTTAGTTACCCTTTAAAATGTTTTTCACAAGACCATTGCCATAGTCCCGAGCATATGCATAGTGAAAACAATATATCCAATTTTGCTCTTTTGCAAGTAAAAAAAACGTAACTACCCGAGGTGTCGGGTTTATG
Organism: Nitrospinia bacterium; assembly: GCA_029261755.1. Taxonomy (GTDB): domain Bacteria; phylum Nitrospinota; class Nitrospinia; order JACRGO01; family JACRGO01; genus JACRGO01. The sequence goes on along the minus strand of JAJDAS010000300.1, from coordinate 2,183 downwards.
GTGTTTTTTTCTCTTTCTTTAAGGTGACAGTCCATTTCATACCGTCAATTTGGCGGTCTAATTAAATAGAAGGACAAACTTTTGAAAAACATCTTTGTGGAAGTGCCCCAGCATCTCCTCTTTCATAATTTTCAAGGCTTCAAATGGTGCCAGACTGGGCTTATAGGACCGCTCAGCAGTCAGGGCGTCATAGACGTCCGCAATGCAGCAAATACGGCCATATATATGAATCTCATCTCCTTTAAGCTTGCGTGGATACCCTGTCCCGTCATCCCGTTCATGGTGCTGCATACCTATAATTTTACACTCTTCGTTCAATTGGTTCGCCTCTTTCAACATTTTGTATCCTTGGTAGGGATGGGTACGCATATTCTTCATTTCAGCATCCGTAAGCCTCCCCGGTTTGTTGATGATCCCGGGATCTATCTGTACTTTTCCGAGATCATGTAGGAAAAAACCGGCTCCCAGCTCCTGCATGTTATGTTCCGGGTGGTTTTTAAATAAAACCTTTGCCAAAGCGATGGACAATACGCCCACATTGACAGAGTGCGTGTAGGTATAAAAATCGTGGCTGGTGAGATCCAATAAACAACGTGGCGTTTCATCATCCGTAAGGATGAGGTCCACTATATCGTAAACCGTTTCCTTGACCTCCTGAATTTTTTCAGCCTTGGGGTTGTCAAAAAGGTCTTTCATGATACTAAGGGAATGGTTGTAAACCACCTTGGCCTTTTTATCCGGCGCCATACTCTTACTTTTGATCGCTTCTTTAAATTCACCTGACAAACTCTTTTCAGGCTCCCATTTAATAGGCATGGAAATATCTTTGCACCCATGAGAAGTGGTATCCAAATCCTCCACGAGGTCAAACCCCTTCGAGGTGTCTATGGTAACTTCCGGTATTTTCGCATCGACAATTTCGCTAATATCTTTATCTGTCCTAATTAGAAACTTGTTTCGCACAAAGGAGTGGGAAAGCCAAGTTCCTGGGAGATTAACAAACATTCCTTTTTTTAGTTGTGTGGATTTGATTTTTTTTAACATAGTTTTCACCCAATAGGAGTTTTTTAATTTTTCTGAATTGTTTTTTGAAGGAATAATCTAAACTGATTTGTCACCATCAACGATTAGTATGCCCATAGTATCTCTTCAGCATGTTTTTAGTATAAACCAATTGCTTGAAAAGACAAGCTCTTTCTCGGATTCAAAGGTATATTATAATGAACGCTCAAGGGAAGGGATTCCGGCGGAGTTGAATGGGAGAGAGTAGGGCATGCAAGGAAAGAAAAAAGCCTTGACAAACAGACGAATATCCGTTTCAATGAACCGGCACTCTGAACAAACCCACAAGGTTTAGAAACCTAACCATCCCAGGGAAATCAGGGGTTTCCATTTCATAACGAAAAAAAAGGAACTGGTCATGGATTACGCGCAAGTTTTTGAAAATAGCTACAAAAGATTGATGGGCAACAGTGAAAAAGCTGATGGTTTCATCAAGGATTTTTACGAAATTTTCATTCACAAGGATCCAGCCATCAGGAAGCTTTTGGAAAGAGTCGATATGGAACGGCAAATCAGGATGGTGAAACTGTCCTTACTTTTTATTTATAACTGCCACAGGGACCGGTTTGTCAACGAAAACCTTTCAAAAACCGCACAGCTGCACGGCAAAAACGGTTTGAACATACCTGTGGAATATTATGATCTTTGGCTGGAGGCCCTAATGGAGGCGGTGAAAGAACATGATGATGAATTCGACGACAAGGTGGAGGTGTCGTGGAGAATGATTATGTCGGTGGGAACAAACTTCATGAAGTTTTTCAGCAAGAAGGAAGTGGAGTTAGGGACGGGTCAGAAATAAATTGGTGTTTTTAGCGCTCAGATTTAGGTTAGATTTGGCTGACCCGATTGAGCTAAACCGCAGTAATAGCACTGCTCTTTCGAGGATTTCGCGATTGAGGGTCGGTCATTGATGGCCTGAATATGAGATGCTAATTTGCCAAGTGATTTCTGACCCGTCCCTTATAAGGGCGGGGTGATTATAGTCCGTAGCTTCTTTTTGGAAGAATTTATTTTTCACAATTCAGGGAATTTTAGATTTGTGATTTTAGTTACTTACATGTTGATTCTGAGAATCCGTCTCTTACAATGCAAAAATCTTTTAAAATCAAAGACTTTGAACC
>JAJDAS010000299.1 GCA_029261755.1 Nitrospinia bacterium | reverse complement strand
GGCGCAGGTGGGGGCGTCGAAGTAATCTTCCCCAACCACCCACTTGGGGGAATCCAGGTTCATTTCCTCTTTATTGCCGTAATAGGCAATGCCGTGCTTGGACTCCTGGTAAATCTCCATTTGAGGGTGGTCCGGTCCCATATGGCATTTGCCGCAATTTTCAGGTTGTCGGGCCAGAGCCACCGAAAACTCATGTCGTTGATGGCATGCGGAACAGCTTCCTTCTGAGCCGTCCGGATTGATTCGTCCCATTCCCGAATTAGGCCAAGTGGCGGGGTCCAGCCTGCCGTCTTTCAGGACTTTGATTTGAGACCCATGGCATTGCCAGCATCCATTAACGGCCGCCGCAGAGATTCCATCGGGAAAGCCCTCGGTTTTTAGACCCCTGTTTCCCTCCACCACCTCTGCGAGAGTGTTATCCAAAGACCCCATGATTCGGCCTGCTTTGGAATGATGGGAATCGGCAAACTCCTCCACCTCTTTTTCATGGCATCTTGCGCAATCTTTAGGAGAAACGATAACGGAAATAAGGGAGTCGTTATGCTCAACAGCGTCCGGATCTCCTTTCTGGGCTTGATGGCACTCATAACAGCCTACATTTGCGCGAAAATGTAGGCTCTTCCCCCACTGCTGGTAGATATTGGGGTTGTTCTCGGAATGGCAAACAATACACTCCTTGCTCACTTCCGTAAGTTCGGGCGGCAATGCGCTTTTTGCCTGGGCAAATGCGCTGATGGTCGAGCTGTAAAGAATGAAAGTTATGATGGTGATAAAGTTTTTCATAGTGAAACTTTGTACCTGGTGACTCTATTCCTACCGGTTTCCTTGGACTGGTAAAGGGCTATGTCGGCAAACTTCAGCAATTCATTAGGGTAGTTTGCCTGGAAATTTGGCCATGTGGCCTGCCCGATGGACATGGTTACCTTTAGCTTCTCCTCTTTCAGGAAGCCTTCTTCCTCCTCAATCTTTTCCCTCATTTGATCCAAAAGTTCATGGGCAAGTTCTTCATCCGTATCGGGAAGAATCATCGTAAATTCCTCTCCTCCGTATCGGGCGGCGATATCGTTCTCCCTGCACGATTCCTTGATAATCCGCGCAACCCCTTGCAGGATTTCGTCCCCTGCTTGATGTCCGTAAGTATCGTTGACATTTTTGAAGTGGTCGATATCCAGCAATGCTACGGTAATTTTTTCATTCTTTCGTTTTGCCCGCAGGAACTCTTCTTTCAGGAGGATATCAAAATACCGTCGGACATAGAGCTTTGTGAGGCCGTCCACAGTGGCTTGTTCCCGAAGCATGGCATTCTCAATGGCCACTGCAGCCTGGCTGGCGAGGGTTTCGAATTGATACAAATCCTTCTCATCGAATGCCCCGTTGATTTTGTTCACCACCTGAATGGTGCCGATGATATCCCTTTGCGTTTTTAGTGGAGCACAAATCATGTTCTTAGTCACGAAATTGGATTTTTGGTCCACTCCTTTGAAGTGGCGGGGGTCGCTTTGCACATCGTGGATGATTTCAGACTTTCCATTTTGCGCCACCCACCCCACGATTCCTTCACCTGGTTGGACTCGGAATCCTTTGACCACCTCTTTTCTTGCCCCTTGCGCGATCTGAAAAACCAGTTCCCCCGTCTCAGGTTCAACGATTAACAAGGAACAGGCTTCTGCTTCCATAATTTCCTTTGCTTTACTTATAATGATTTCCAGAATTTCACTTACATGCTGTGAAGAGGCGATGAGAAAAACCACTTCCAGAATCTCTTTCAGTTTCTTATTTTCTTTTTCCATAAATCTTGCCTTTGATTATTTTTTTTGAGGGACTCCTTGCGCAGGAAAAGTTACAAGCGGAAGGATTGCGCAATCATAAACCAACCTTAAGTTCAAAGCAAACAACCGTAACTTCTTAAAAGGTTGAGGAAGACTTCTGTTTGAAACGACCTCCCTTGTTTCTCCTCCTTCGTAAAGAGGGGAAAAGTGGTGGTCTCCCACAATCTTTTGAGAAGTTACAAGTAACCTCTAAAATTTTGACTTTCCCGCTCCGTTCCAGTAGGATTTGGCAGAATTGATCATTGGATAACTTTATAAGCGTCGGATAAAATGGGAAAAGCCCCGCATCTAAGCCTTGGGAAAAGAGGAGAGGATCTCGCTGCTAAGTTCCTTGCAAAAGAGGGGTATCGGATTATCGAAAGAAATTTCCGGTGTCCCTATGGAGAGATTGACCTCATTGCGCGGGACGGCAAAACGGTGGTCTTTGTAGAGATCAAGACGAGAACTTCCGCCCGGCTTTCTCCCCCTTATTTAGCGGTGAATAAAAGCAAGAGGCAAAAAATTAAAAAGACGGCTCAATTTTATCTGAATCTGAAAAAAGCGGGACCGGTGGAATGCCGATTCGATATTGTCTCGGTGGTGCCGGATGGCGATCCTGCCGTGGAGGTAATGCAAAGGGCATTTTGAAAATTCGCCTCTATCCATTCCTCAATGGTGAAACCCTCCAAATTGGCGCCCCAGGGATGGTCTCTACAATATTGCGGATTCTAACTTCTTGAAATTAAAAGCCTTAATGGCTTTCACTCAAAAAGCTAATTTTATCGAAAAGTCTGTTTTGAAGGTGTTTATCAGAGCGTTTTAGTGTATTATTAACCATACAATTTATTGGGATTATGGGGTTGCCAAAAGAGTTTTTGGAAGTACCCTTAAAATAAAGTGTTTTTCTCATTGAATTTTTAGAGGATTTTTTTCATGAAAATTCTACTTATAGGCAGTGGAGGTAGGGAGCATGCCCTTGCCTGGAAAATAAACCAAAGTCCCATGGTTTCGAAAGTTTATTGCGCGCCGGGTAATGCTGGAACCTCTTTTATCTGCGAAAATGTGCCCATCGCGGCGGACGATACGGAAAAACTGCTTTCCTTTGCCAAGGAAAAGAGTATTGATCTGACGGTGGTTGGGCCCGAACAGCCTCTGGTTCTTGGGATCGTCAATCTGTTCGAAAAAGAAGGATTAGCTGTCTTTGGGCCTTCCGAAAAAGCAGCGGAATTGGAGGGGAGCAAGTCTTTCGCAAAGGAAATCATGAAAAAATATAATCTCCCCACCGCCGACTTTTCCACTTTCAGCGATGCGGACAGTGCGAAGGCTTACCTGGAAAAGAAGGAATACCCCTTGGTAATAAAAGCCGATGGTTTGGCAGCGGGTAAGGGAGTCCTGATTTGCAACAAAAAGGAAGAGGCCATCGCGGCTATTGAGCAGATCATGGAAGAAAAGCTATTTGGCCAAGCAGGCGCTCAAGTGGTCATCGAAGATTTTTTGGTGGGAGAAGAGGCGTCTTATCTTGCTTTCGTGGATGGCGAAAATGTGCTCCCCATGGCTTCATCCCAGGATCACAAGGCGGTTTTTGACGGTGATCGCGGACCAAATACCGGTGGGATGGGGGCTTATTCTCCAGCGCCTATTATGAACCAGGAAGTAATGGATATGGTAACCAGGGAAGTGGCCGAGCCCATGGTGAAAGCCATGGCTAAAGAGGGGAGGCTCTTCAAAGGAATATTATACGCGGGCTTGATGATGACCAGCCAGGGGCCGAAGATCCTGGAGTTTAACTGCAGGTTTGGTGACCCGGAAACTCAGCCCATCCTCCTCCGAATGAAAAACGACATCATCCCCATTTTTCAGGCCTCCATCAACGGGAGTTTAGACCAATGCAAGGTGGAATGGTCCGATGCACCTGCGGTATGCGTGGTAATGGCGTCCAAGGGCTATCCCGGTTCCTATGAAAAAGGTTTGCCAATTTCGGGTTTGAATAGTGAAGGAGGGTTGGACGATGCTATGGTTTTTCATGCGGGTACCAGTTTAAAAAGCGGAGAGACCGTTACCAACGGTGGAAGGGTGTTAGGTGTAACCGCCACCGGACAGCATATTCAGGGCGCAATAGAGAATGCTTACCATGCTGTATCTAAAATCAAATGGGATGGCGCCTTTTATCGGACAGATATAGGCCGGAAGGCTATAAAAACTTAACATCGAACATCGAAGGTCCAACATCGAACGTCGAAGTAGGTAGATATCTTAAAAAAACATTCCCAGATACGACAATTTTATTATAATATGGAAAGCATCATACTGGGTATTGAAACATCATGTGACGAAACAGCCGCCTCTGTTGTAAAAAACGGGAACACCATCCTGTCCAATATCGTTTCTTCACAAATTGATATTCACAAAGAGTTTGGCGGCATCGTACCGGAACTGGCAGGCAGGCACCACCTGGAGAATATAAGGCCGGTCATTGAGCTTGCTGCAAGAGAAGCCGGCATCACTTTGGATGAAGTAGACGCTATTGCTGTAACTACGGGGCCAGGCTTAATTGGTTCTTTGCTAATAGGGCTTTCCGTAGCTAAGGCTCTCTCTTATGGTTTGGGTAAGCCATTGCTGGAAGTGAACCACCTGGAAGGCCACCTCTTTGCTATATTCCTTGAAAAAAAACCTCCCTTCCCCTTTGTTGCTTTAGTGGTTTCCGGCGGGCATACCGACCTTTACCTGGTGCGAGATTTTGGCAATGTGGAAACGCTGGGAAGGACCAGAGACGATGCTGCCGGTGAATGCTTCGATAAAGTTGGAAGAATCATGGGGCTTGGATATCCTGGGGGGCCCATCATCAACAGATTAGCGGCGAAAGGTGATCCCCAAAAGATAGTTTTTCCCAGGCCCATGCTCTCCAACCGTTCATCTGATTTCAGTTTCAGCGGTCTCAAGACATCGGTAAAGAGCTGGGTTGCCACCCACCCTCTCAAGGAATCCACCGAGGAAGGGCAAACCATTTGCGATCTTGCCGCTTCGTTCCAAGAGGCGGTGGTGGATGTTTTGGTAAGCAAAGCCCTCGCGGCTGCAGAGCGACATGGAGTGAAAGCCATAGTGGCTTCAGGTGGAGTTGCCTGCAATTCCAGGCTCAGGGAACAATTAAGTATGGCGGGGAGTAAAAAAGGAATTCAGGTTTATATTCCCGATAAGGGACTTTGCACTGATAACGCGGCCATGATTGCCGCCGCAGGGCATTTGAAAAAAATCCGAGGAGAAAACGGATGGGAAAAGGAAAAGCTTTTTTCCATTGACGCCTCCGCAAACTAGAGGGCACTTCCAAAAACTCGTTATTAAAAAAAATACCACCACTAATTCCCCCTTTGTTAAGGGGGCGAGGGGGTTTTCAAAAGAGTTTCTGGAAGTGTCTGGAGATACTAAGAGGAATATTATGTCAAAAAAAATGTTGATCAATATGGGGATTTTGGGTGAAATCAGGGTGGCCGTTGTTGACGGCGAAATTTTGGAAGATATTAGCATGGAGGGTTCCGGTGCGGACCAGATCAAAGGGAATGTATATGCCGGATCCGTGGCTCATGTGGACTCAAACCTGGAAGCGGTTTTTGTTGATTATGGAACCGAAAAACATGGCTTTGTGCCGTTTCACGAAATACCTCCCTTCTATTTTGGGGATAGCACCACTTCAAAAAGAGGGGGGAAACCCAAGGCCCGTCTCAAAAAAGGCATGAAGCTTCTGCTTCAGGTTGGAAGAGAACCTATCCGGGAGAAGGGCGCCTCTTTAACGGGCTATATCTCGCTTCCAGGCCGCTACCTGGTCATTATGCCGTACTCTTCCGGCGGGGGAATTTCCCGGAAGATCGCGGACCCTAAAGAAAGGGACCGCCTGAAAAATCTCACGAAGGATTTAGAAGTTCCGGAAAATTTTGGCTTGATCATTCGAACGGCGGGCCTTTCCGTCTCTCTGGACGAGCTAAAAAAAGATTACGCCAACCTGATAGAAAAATGGGACTCCATCCAACAGGACTACGAAAAGAACAAAAGGCAAAGGTTGGTTTATGCCGAGTTGGATTTGGTTAATCGCACGGTACGTGACTATTTCTCGAAGGATATCCAAGAAGTGTTGGTAGACTGCAAAGAGAGATACCTATCACTCCAGGCATTTTTTAAAAAGAACCTTCCTGATTTTGTGTCCATTCTAAAACTCTATCAGGGGAAAACCCCTCTGTTAACCAAGTATGGGGTCGAGGAACAAATGGAACGAATCTTTTCACGGGTGGTTCCCCTGTCCATGGGTGGTAGTATTGTCATCGATTCCACGGAAGCCTTGGTGGCCATTGATGTCAATTCAGGAAAAGGAAAAGGGTGTAGTCACGAGGAAATGACATTTGAAATCAACAAGGCTGCGGCAGTTGAGGCTGCCCGGCAGTTGAGATTGCGCGACCTGGGCGGATTGGTTGTCATCGATTTTATTGACATGAGGAGTGCGCAAAACCGGGGTAAAATTAAGGCGATCATTCAGGAGGAATTGAAAAAAGAAAAGGCCAGGGTTTCCGTGGGAAGTATCAGCAAGTTCGGACTCATGGAACTTTCGAGGCAGCGTGTAAAGAAGTCCCCTTTCCTGGAAAACAGCATTGCCTGCCCCACCTGTGGAGGATACGGTGTTGTAAGAAAAGCTGAATTTCTTGCATCTCGTCTTCTGGAAAAAATTGCCAACATCGCCACAAAAATTCCTCCGGGAAGTTGTATTAAAGGTGTGGGAGGGAAGGAAGTAGTAGAGTTTTTGACCAACGAAAAAAGAAACGAGTTGCAAAAACTTGAATTGGACTCCTGTGTTTCCATTTTTTTATACTCGGACCCTGATGTAAACCCGGGACAAGAGCATGTAATTGCCCCTTCCATAAAAGAAGAAAAGAGTAAAACATCGGAAAAAGCAAAGCAAAGTGACGTGAAAGCCACGGAACAAAAAGAGAGGGGAAAACCAAGACCAAGAACGAGAAGAGTCGCTTCAAAAAAAATAGAAAAGCCACAAGAACCGGGAAAACCGGAAACAGAAAAAGTGGAGTCGGAGAAAGAAAAGGGTTTTCTTGCCCAAAAGTGGAAAGGCGTTAAAAAACAACTCACAGACACCTTTCTAAAAGGACCTGAGCAACCTGCCGAAGGAGAGCCGCCAAAAGCTAAAGCCGGAGAGAGCGTCCCCGCTACCGAGAAGCCGCTTCGAGAAAAAAGCGCTGTGGAAAATGAGGGTGAACTAAAAAAAGTAGCTCCGGTTGAAATGGAGCAAAGCACACCTGAAAACCCTAAACCTTTAGCCAAAAGCAAACGCCCAAGAAAAAGGTATTATCGAAAAAAACCTACTAAGAAAGAACCGGTTGAGCAAAATGCAAAACAGGAAGAAAAACCAGGTCCTGCGGTTAATACTGGAGATGAGATACCTTTTTGAGGGTTCCAGGTTCAGGGTTCAGGTTTACGGTTCCAGGTTCATGGTTAAAAAGAGCCAAGGCCACCATCCGGGCCTGCCCCGGTGGAGCCATGACTGATCAATAGAAACATCAAAACAACAAAAGCCCACCACTGGGCCTGTCCAGTGGAGGCATGATTTTAAGAGTATCGCGGTCAAGTGCCAGGCGGTGGCTTTTGGCAACCGGCTTCCGGGTATTTGGAATAATTTTAAAGGGCTGACTGCCTATGAGACATCATCGCTCAACTGGGACAGGCCCAGTTGTGGTGTTCTTTGTATGGCATCTTCTGGTTACCAGTCATGGCTCCTACCGGGGCAGGCCCGGATGGTGGCCTTTGCAACCAAGCTTTCAACCATTGAACCGTGAACCCTAAACCTAGTTGAACCTAATAACCTGTGTAGTTACGTTACATGAAGCATAAGTTGTATGAATATGGAGAGCTTTATCCGGCAACGCTCATACGAAGGTTCAAACGCTTTCTGATGGATGTCCGGCTTCCAAATGGAGAAGTGGAATCGATCTTTTGCCCCAATACCGGAAGTATGCTTGGTTGTAGCGCTTCAGGTGCGCAGGTGATGCTTTCTTTGAGCGAATCTCCCAAAAGGAAAACCCGCTATACCCTGGAGATGATACAAGCCGATGGGGTTTGGATTGGTGTCAATACTCACCTTACAAATCGTATCGCGGAGCAATTAATCAAACGAAGTCTTGGCCACGGGCCAATAGGTAGTTGCCCGACCAACATAAAACGAGAATGGACGCATGGGAATTCACGTTTGGATTTCTTGTTGTCTTATGAGGATAGGCGCTGCTGTGTTGAGGTAAAGAACGTGACTTTAACCCATGAAGAGACGGCATTATTCCCGGATGCGATAACGGCGAGGGGAACCAAACACTTGAAAACCCTCATGGAGTTGGCGGGAGAAAAAACCGATGCATGTATGATTTACATCGTCCAAAGGCCGGACTGCTCCCATTTTTCGCCTGCCAAAGAGATAGATCCGGAGTACGCCAAAACCTTAGGGATAGCTATGAATGCAGGTGTCCATTGCCTAGCCTATCGATTTGAAGTGGCGCCGGATGGAGTTTACCTACTGGGGAGACTGCCGGTGAGTGCTTAGGCACAGAGGCAGAAGGCACAAAGTGAGATTTCAATCGCAATGTGTAGGTGAAAGCAATTAGTCTCAACCTCATGAAAAATGTACAGTTACACCAATTCAAATATGCTTTGTAGGTAGAAGATTCACAACTTTGTGCCTTCTGCCTTTGTGCCTGTTTTTTGTGCTTTCTGCCTGAGTAGTTAGATGGCTATTCAGTTAGCAGGTGGGCACCTGTATAACCGGCTTTGATGAGACGTTCCTTGTCGCTTTCAGCGTCTTCCTTAGTTTTATAGCTTCCTGCGAGAACGCGGTAATATTTTTCGCCCCCAACTTCTACATCGGTAATATGAACATTGGAAAAATCAGGCTCGATACTTTTTGCCAAGGATTCGGCGCTTCCCCTGGTTTTGAATGACCCTACTTGCAAGGTATAAGTTCCTTTAATGGAATAGGAGGATGGCGCAATGAATACCTGTTTCCCATTCATTTCTTTCTTGAAACCCAATGCCTCGATTCTTACGGCAGCAGTTCCATTTTTCAGCATACTGAGTTTGCTTGCGGCGGTATGCGTCAAATCAATAATCCGATTTTTAGCGAAAGGGCCGCGATCATTGATTCGTACCACTGTGGATTTCCAATTTTCGAGGTTGGTGACTTTAACATAGATATCGAAGGGGATGGTGTTGTGGGCGGCGGTCATGCCGTACATGTCGTAAGTTTCACCATTTGCGGTCTTTTTTTTGTGGAAATTAGGGCCATACCATGAAGCAACACCCTCTTGAATAAAACGCTTTTTAGGAGGGGTAGCCACCGTTTTTTTGGCAGTCAAGGTTTTACTTTCCAATAGTCGGACAGGTGGAGCGGCTTTGCGTTTGTACGGTTTGGGAGCTGTTTCACAAGCAACGAGAGAAAAAATCATCAAAGGCAAGCAGAGTACAAATATTTTATTAGACATAGGATCTTTCTTATGATGAAAAGAGGAACGGCGGTGGTAAGCCGCCTTATTTTTGGTCCGATATGGAAGAGGGATAGCCGGGAATTCAAGGTTAGCTTCTCTCCACACACGCCACCTAGTGTAAAAAAGCCTCTAAAATAAGTCAAGGTGGCGAAAACCACCGAGCTGCCGTCTCCTTGACATTTCTAATGGCATTGTTTAATTTATGATTTCTAAATAGTTGAGATATTTCGCAAATTGCTCCGGTAAGCTTCCGAAAGTTAAGAGAAATTAATGGAAAAAGATCCCTACAAAATATTAAAAGTACAAGAAGACGCATCTGCCGTTGAAATTGAACGGGCTTACCATAAATGTATGCTTAATTATGGCTTTGACCCCCGTGTTACCTATACAGAGGAGGAAAGGGATCAAATCAACAAAATGACCTCCGAAATCAAAGAAGCTTACCAATCCCTTACCGGAACAGATCCTGAGCAAACCCAAGAAAAGGAAGAGCCCGACCATATGGAATCACCTGAAACACTGGAGTTGGAACAGCCGGAGGTTGAGCAAGAAATGTCGGATATTCAATCAGAAGTGGAGATTCCATTAGAAATGGTTGATGAGGAACCATACACTGAGCCTGAAGAGGAATTCTTTAAAGAAGGATTCATGGAAGAGGAACCCGCCGAATCTCAAGAGGATGTACCCGGTGCTGCAGGTGGATCGGACCTTTCCAGCAGTGGAGTTTATAACCAGCATTTTGGCCTGATGGAAAGCCCCTTTGGCCTTACGCCCGACACAAAATATTTTTATTTAAGCTCCAAGCACAAAGAAGCTTTGGCCCATCTTTTTTTCGGTCTCCAGGAGCAAAAAGGCTTTGTAATTATCACCGGTGAGGTGGGTACGGGAAAAACCACCCTGTGCAGAAGTTTTCTTACGCAACTTGACTCTTCCGTAAGGGTCGCCTACATATTTAACCCTTGCCTTTCCGATATTGAACTTCTGCAAAACATCAACGCCGAGTTTGGCCTTCCATCCAGGAGCGAAAGCAAAACGGAACTCATAGACGACTTCAACCGTTTTTTGCTGGAAGCCAGGCAAAAAAAGAAAAAGGTGGTATTGGTCATCGACGAAGCGCAGGATCTGGAAACCGGGACCCTGGAACAGCTTCGGCTGCTTTCCAACCTGGAAACAGAAGCGGAAAAATTGCTGAATATAGCGTTAGTTGGCCAGCCGGAGCTGTTGGACACCTTACGGGACCATGGTTTGAGGCAGCTTGAGCAAAGGATTTCGGTACGCTGGAACCTATCGCCCCTGGATTACAATGAAACGCAAAACTATATCCAGCATAGATTAAAAATTGCCCGGAGCTGGGGGAAGGTTCAATTTACCAATGGCGCCTTCCGAAAGATTTATAAAGCCAGCAAGGGGGTTCCGAGGATGATCAACATCCTTTCGGACGGCGCCTTGATGGTGGCTTATACATTGGGAAGGAAGTCCATTAATCGCCGCATCGCTTCCCTTGCCGTTGCCAACCACTTCCAAAACATTCACCCGGCCGCGAAACCATTTCCCCGGGGAGCTGGGATGGTCCTAACCCTCGTTCTGGCACTCTTTTTTTCCTTGTATATTGGCCCTTGGGGAGTCCAATATTTCAAGTCTCTAAAAGTAGGTGGCTTGGTTTCTATGACCGATAAGGAAGCTCCCTCTGAAAAGGAAGAAAGCCCGGCGAAAAAACCTGCATCAGCTTCTCCTGATAAGGAAGCTAAAAAAACGCCTGTGGAAGAAAAGCCTAAGATACTGAAAAAGGTTGAGAAAAACGAACAAGCGGCTCCAAAAGTGCCGCCACCCAAGCCCGAGAAGCCGAAAATCGAAACGCCTGCAACGAAACCTGAGAAAAAAACCAAAGGTGCAGATAGCGAACTTCTAAAGACGTTGAAACAACAGACCATGGAACAAAGCCAACTTCAAGCCTTCAACAATTTGATGGAAGTCTGGAAAGTGCCCCCTATTTCGGAAGTAGAGAGGAAAGATTCTTTAAGTGAATCTATTCATGACCGTGGACTCGGGTTGTTTGCCTTTGAGGGGAATGTCGATAAAATCATGGATATTAACCACCCGATTATTTTAGAACTGAAATTTGAAGAGGGAAAACGATACCTGTCTTTGAACGGGATCTCCCACCAATACATTTATACGGACGGTGAGAAAAAGAAAAAAATTCCCCTGGAAAAAGTAAAGCAATATTGGTCCGGCACGGGTTTTATCTTGATGAAGGAGTTTGAAAAATTGAACTACAACTTAAAAATGAAAGACAAGGGACCTCAAATCAAATGGCTCCAAAAGGGTTTGGCAAAGCTTGGCTTTTTTAAGGAAAAACAGACCGGCTATTTTGGCAAAGTAACCAAGAAGGCGGTTATAAAATTTCAAAAATTTTACAACCTGTACCAGGATGGCATTGTGGGCCCGGAGATGAAAATGAAGCTTTACAAGCTTTTAGATTATCCTGTGCCATCCATAGTGGTTAAAGAGTAATAACCATGAGCTACATTCTAGATTCTCTGAAAAAACTTGAGCAGGAAAAGATGGAGGTGGGCCAGCAAACCGACCTTAAGAGTCTACTTCTGAAGTCTGAACATTCGGAAGAAGAGATTTCGGAATTAAAAAACAAAATTAGAATTTCCATGGCCCTTGCTGCAGTTGGCTGCACTATTGCCATTTTTTTTGGTATAGGATATTTCCTGAATAAAGCAAAACCCGGTAACACCGTGTCCTTGGAACAGCCTGTAACCAAGGCCGAATCGCAAATTAAAACTGATGGAATCGTGGGAAAATCGGAGAAAAAAAACGCACCCGAATCCCAAAAAGAAAAGCCTGTCATCACCAGGGGAACAGCTTCAAATTATATTTTCGAGACGGAATTTGACGAAACTCCCGTTCCCACACGCGATTTTGTCATTCATGAATCCTCCGTTGTGGAAGAAACCCAGGCTTCTATGGAGGGGGAAAGTGAAACCATCAATGAACGGTTTGTTCCCATCCCCCTCCCCGAAGAAGGTGTGCGCAAAGAAGAAATTCCCGCTCCCTATAGAACCACTTTTAAAGAGGCCCAGGCCGAGCAAGAAAAGGTAGAACTTCCACCATTTGGCATCAGTGGTGTAATTTTTTTCGGAAAAGGGGACCCAGCCAACTATATTATTCTTCGGGATGAAAGCGGTAAAAGGATTCGACTACAGAAGGGCGAAAAATACCAGAATGTGGAATTAGTGGAAATCTTTTCCCAAAAAGCCCGTTTTCTCTTTGAGGGCCAGACGATGGATAAGGAAATTGGAGGTTTGTAGTGGAATGATTGGAATACCTTAACTATTGGAATTCTTTATGCCCTTAGAATTTTCAAATAAACAAGATGGTGTTTATATTGTCGTTACATGTTGAAAACAAAAGAGTTTTAACACATAAAAACCTTAATTGGCCACAGATTCCCACAGAAATTAACAAAAATTAACAGAAAAAGAAAAACAATTTTAACGCAGAGGCGCGGAGAGCGCAGAGGAAAGATTAAAAAAAAGTTTTTCTCTTTGATCTCTGCGTTCTCCGCGCCTCTGCGTTAAATTATTAATGTTTCAGTTCTTTGTTGTTTATTCTGTGAAATCTGCGAAATCTGTGGTTGAATTACTGCTTTGAAGCATTGAAAATTTCAAATATCTTTTGCTTGGAATCAAATTCATGACGGAATTTTTCCCTTCTTTCGAGGAATTTAAAAAAAACGCGGCGCAATGGAACCTGATACCCATTTACGCCGAGATACTGGCGGACCTGGAAACTCCGGTAACGGCATTTGCAAAGGTTGCCGGAGATGACCCCCATGCCTTTCTTTTTGAAAGCGTGGTAGGCGGTGAAAAGTGGGGCAGGTATTGCTTTCTCGGCAGCAACCCATCCCTTATCTTTCGATCCAAAAATGGACGCTGCCAAATTTCCCGCAATGGCGTGGATGATCCTCCTATGGAATCGGATGACCCATTAAATGAACTGCGCGAGCTGATGAAGGAATATCGGCCTGCTCCAACTCCGGGATTGCCTCGTTTCTATGGTGGCGCGGTGGGATTTCTGAGTTATGAAATGGTCCGCTATTTTGAAAAACTGCCGGAAAACGCGGAAGATGACCTTCATCTGGACGATGCCTGCTTCATGGTTACCGATACCATGTTGATCTTTGACAACGTGGCCCAAAAGATCAAGGTGGTATCCAACGCCCATTTGGACGGCCGGGAACTTGAAGAGGTTTACCGAAGCGCGTGTGATAAAATCACTCAGCTTATTGAAAAATTGAAGGAACCTTCCAGGCTCCAACCCCTGGATACCAGGGACCCTATAAAGTTGCCGGCATTGGAATTTGATTCCAGTTTCAAGAAAGAGGATTTTGAAAAAGCTGTTCTGAAGGCCAAGAGCTATATCAAGGAAGGGGACATCATTCAAGTGGTGCTGGCTCAACGGCTGAAGTTACAAATTACCGCCGAACCTTTTGATATTTACCGATGGCTCAGGACCATCAACCCCTCTCCCTATATGTATTATCTTCGCATGGAGGGGATGCAAATAGTGGGCTCTTCGCCGGAAGTCATGGTACGGCTGGAAGGGGACAAAGTGGAGTTGCGTCCCATTGCAGGTACTCGCCCCAGGGGAAAAGACGAAGCGGAAGACCGAGCCCTGGCGAAAGATCTTCTGTCCGATGAAAAAGAGTTGGCGGAGCATATCATGCTTGTGGATTTAGGGAGGAACGACCTGGGGAGGGTCGCGAAAAATGCAACGGTGGAAGTAAACGAATTGAAGACCATCGAACGTTATTCCCATGTAATGCACATTGTGTCCAATGTTCGAGGAGTGATCCAGGAGGGGAAGGATGCCTACGACGTTATTGCAGCCACCTTTCCCGCCGGCACCGTTTCCGGCGCTCCGAAGGTTCGGGCCATGGAGATTATCGATGAGTTTGAACCCATCCGAAGAGGACCCTATGCCGGAGCCGTTGGCTATATCGGTTTTTCCGGGAATATGGATACTGCCATTGCCATCCGCACCCTGGTTATTCAGGACAAAAAGACGGCATACTTGGGAGTCGGCGCGGGAATTGTTTCCGACTCCGTACCGGAGAAGGAGTTTGAGGAGACCATGAACAAGGGAAGGGCTTCTTTGAAGGCCATCGAAATGGCGGAAAAGCATGCGGGAAAGTGAATAATACTATTTTAGATTTTTGATTGCTGATTTTAGATTGGCAGTAGTTTTTATTTATAAAGAGTAAAAGAGATGGGAAATTTGTATATTCCGTGCCCTTCCGTGTATTTCCGTGGTGAATACTTTTACAAAGGACGGCAAGCATTATGCTATTGATGATCGATAACTACGACTCCTTCACCTACAACCTGGTCCAATATTTTGGGGAACTGGGCGAAGAGGTGAATGTGCACCGGAACGATAAAATTACCCTGGCCGAGATGATTGAACTCAACCCCAAGCGGTTGGTGATTTCCCCCGGCCCTTGTGATCCATCCAGGGCAGGCGTGTCCGAGGAAGCGGTGAAACACTTTGCAGGAAAGGTTCCCATCCTGGGAGTCTGCCTGGGGCATCAGACCATTGGGCGGGCCTTCGGAGGAAAAATCGTTCACGCCAAGGAGTTGATGCACGGTAAGACTTCTCCCATTCGCCATGACGGCAAAACCATTTTTCAGGGATTGGAAAATCCCTTTATCGCCACCCGCTACCACTCCCTCATCGTGGAAAGGGAATCCTTGCCCGATGTATTTGAAATCTCCGCCACATTAGAGGATGGAGAGATCATGGGATTGCGTCACAAAGAACTCCCTCTGGAGGGAATCCAGTTCCACCCCGAGTCCATCCTCACCACCGTTGGTAAAGATTTGCTGAGAAACTTTTTGGCAATGTAAAAGCAAATCTTCATGATCCAGCACCTTTTAAAAAAACATCAATTTACCCTAAAAAGGGGTCACTTCTACTTTTGGCTTAAGTTTTAATTTCTGCTAAGTTGATTTATGAAGCAAAAGCAGGAAAACTGGAAGCAGGAGCTTCTCATGCAATCCCGTCCCCAAACAGGAGCTTGGGAACGAGGAGAGAGTGGGGACGCTTGTTGGCAATGAGGTGTTTTGTTTGTGCAACCGCCAGGTTATTTTCCTGGTAAGATCCCGGAAAAAGCATAGATACTTATAAGCAAACCACTAATTGGCACTAATAAATACTAACCAAAGATATTTGAAATTTTTTATTTGCCACAGAATGCCACTGAAAGGCACAGAAAAAAGAAAAAAATTAGTGAATATTAGTGAGAATTAGTGGTTAAAAAATCGTAACTACTCAGGTGGATAGACTGAAGGCGGAAGGCTGAAGAAATAGTAATGTGTGATCACACATTGCTTAGGGCTTTTGAGTTAGCTGACATCGAAACTGAAAAGGTCTTAAATGGCCTGATTATATCATTGCGAAATAAATGATATACTTCAATCTTCAACTTAGGGAGAAGGTATTTACAAACATACCGCTTTAGGGTGGATTGTTATATCCCACCAATGTAAATCTGGAGAACGCTTCAGGCGTTGTTCGAGTTCTTTTTTTTCTTTACCACAAACCTTTACACCCTTCTCATATTTTG
>JAJDAS010000298.1 GCA_029261755.1 Nitrospinia bacterium | reverse complement strand
GCTGCCCATTGACGGCGACTTCTTTCGTCAAACCTTCTTTTTATTAAATGGTATTTGGCTTTAATTATATCTGCTGTTATCATGCAGACATTGTAACTTATTTCCTTTGATTGTTCAAGTTATTTATGCGCAGATGCTAAGTCCGAAAAGCAGGGTTGGAGGGTTTTTGAAGTGGTAGGGAAGATATCCACGGAATTTATAGCGATTATATTCATTGGCGGCAAAATTTTCGCTTATTCCCCAGCCAAACTCAGTATATGCTCCGTTAAAAACGCTCTTTTGCCTATGGTAAACACGAAAACCAACGAAGTGGCTTTGCAACAGATCAGAAGGATTATAAGCATAAGTAGTATCATTTGTAACTGCGTTATTGGTCTCAATCTTTTTCTCAGGACTGATGAAACCTCCCTGCCCGACCACCGCAAGAGCAGCAATGGGTTTTTTATCATGGTAGAGACTCAATAAATCTACTAATAATCCTCCTCGCCCCTCCAGAGTTTGGGATCCTTTAATTGTAGGTACAGCTGTAAGGTTTTCTACAACATTCCTGGAACTGAAGGCAAAATCAAGAATTCCATGAAGCCTGGGAAAAAACTTCAACTTATATCCCATATTTTTTTTATCTTTCTCCATATTTTGTTTACTTTTCCCATTATTTTTCCCGTTATTGTTTTCATTGTTACCCCATAATTTATTTTCATTAGCACTCCAAAGTATTGACCGTGTCCTCAGCATTACCCTTGGGTACATTCTGGCAAAACTGTCATCACCCACCATTTCAACACCCGCATGAAATTCCGCGTAGAAATTACACTCCGTTTCTATAAGCTGGTTTTCAAAGTTAGCATCAGAACATCTTTCAGTCTGCATAGCCATATTTTGCTCAGCTTTGCTGATCTCCCGGTTTACTTTGCCCTCTTCCTCGGAAGTCAACGAACTTCCTTTTAGATTTGCCTTAACATTATTTTCTACCTCAGCTCCGATCTCTTTTTTCTCAACATTCCCAGACTTAACCTTGCTTTCTATCTTTTTCATATCGCTTTTTACGTTGGCAAGCGTTTCTTTGACGTTCTTAGTTTTTCCTTCTACTTCTTTTTCAATGAGCTTAACTGCGTCTTTTTTTAGTCGCCTTAAATCTTTTCTCAAATAACTTAGATCCGTATTAGTGAGCTTCGCTTTACTGTCCTTCAGAATGCTTTTGATCCGACGGACTCTATAACCTAACCGTTTTTCAATTTTTCCTTCAAATGCTTTTTCATCGCATTTACATTTAGGAGCTAAATCCTTTAAATCATTTACAATCTTATTAAGTTCCTTTTCAGCATCAGTTTCGTCAACCGTCTTCCTTTCTACATCCTCAAATAGCTCCTCGATTTTCTCTTTAATTCTTTCAAGCTCCTCCTTAACTTCAGTTATTTTTTTATTTTTCTCCTTTTCTCTGCCTTCGATGGCTCCGTTTTCTATCTTACTTACTGCCTTCGAAAAACTATAGGCTTTTTTTGCAAAAGCCATTTTCATGGAAGGACCAAAAGGCATAAATGCAAGTGAAAATACAACCAGAAAGACGACCAAAAACCCATAAACACCAATACCACCATGACTGAAGCTTTTGTATTGTTCAAAACTCATTTTATCGGTTTGAAGCGAAAAGCAATTAAAAAAACCTCTTGCTTTATTCATTGTGAACCTCCACTAATAAAAGGATGAAAAAAAGATGTCAAAACAACGTCAGGTATATAATTTGCGTTAACAATAGCGGGGCATACTGTTTTTTTTGTTTATCACCCCCTCCCCTTCTATAACCTCATTTCATGTTTTCTATAACTTTTTTACCACTTTTCTATAACTATAGTAATAGACTTTCTTAAGCGCCCTCCCAAAATAAAAAGCGGGTTTTTATAACATAACCGAAACGGAATTGCCATCTTTTTTTTGCAGATATTTGCAACTTATTGTTACTAAAGGATGACTATGGGATAAACAAAAAGACTGTAAAGAAAGGAAAGACTTTAAAAACCATTTTTATCTTAGGAAAAAAGGAAATATAGGAAAAATTATTCGGGTTGCGGGTTTTAAATACCGGGAACGCGGGCGTCTCGCCCGCTCTGCGCAGTGGAAGGAAGGACGAGGAAGCCTGAACAAATGCAAAATTCCTTATAGCTTTTTTTTGTCACTCGCCACTTGTAACTCGCACCTTGGTCTATGTAAACAAAGGAAATGGTCGGGCAAGTTATGGTAAGTTATTAAGGAAAGTCAGTAGTGTCCCAAAGCTAATTGAATAAAAACAACTGTTTACAAGTTTGCGTTCTTTTTTTAGGCATATTTTTCTGAGAAAGGGCTTGATAAATAGGGGTTTTCTCAAATAATGACACGCTCAAAATCTGTAGAATTGTATAAAGGGAGGACTCTATTTTTAATTCTTTTTTCATAATTGCAACGAGGAGGTATGTGGATATGGCAGTCCATATTTGGACTTTTACAGCATTTTCGGTTGTTCCGTAGAATGCTTTTATTCTCAAGTTTTGTTTGATCCATTTAAAAAATATTTCAATTTGCCAGCGAGCTTTATAGAGTTCAGCGATAATTTCTGCAGGAAGATCAAAGTTATTTGTGAGAAACACAAGGTGTTTTTTTCTTTCTTCATCATAAAACCGGATTCGCCTTAATGGTTCCGGATATTTTTTAGCTGGATAGTGACTCTTTAATACTATTGTTTGGTCACATTGGACGCCGGTAGACTTGTTAACTTGGTGAGAATAACGACGCCTGCAATTAAAATTCTTTTTGGCTCGTGTAATAAAAAAGGCTTTGGCCAGGTTAAGGGTGTATAGGCGTTCAAAGTCAAGGTAAGCTCGATCCATAATATAAAATGCTCCTGGGCATGGAGTTAAAAGATCTAAGACGTTTACATCGTGCATTTTCCCGTCCGAGATATGGATAAACTCAGGAATATTGCCACGGAGGTTCATGAGGGTGTGAAGCTTTATAGCGCTTTTGGTCTTACGAAAATGTGCCCAAGGAAACAAGCTCATACAAAGGTTAATAGTGGAGGCGTCCAGGGCATATACAGTAGACTTCAAATCTGCTCCAAGGGGTTCATTAGTATAGAGCATTTTAGCTTTTTGAATGAGAATTGTTGCAAAGTCAGCATAGATATGCCAATTGCGATTTTCATTGGCGTGAGCAAGATTATTTCTTGAAACCTTGCTCTTAATACCCATGTGATAAAGGCGGGAATCCATAGCCCGCAGACAGGCTTCAATATCACGTAAACTTTCGCGGTAAGTTAATTGAGCAAAAGACATAACCCTATAATGTTCAGAACATTTAAAAGTTTTGACCATATAGTCACCTTGGTAACGAGCAACACATGTTTGAAATCTCCTCCATGGAACAAAATCCATGACCTGTGCAAAGATGGTAGAACCTGAATACATTTGCCTCTCCTTTGAAAAAGATAGGCAAAAATGGTAACTCAAAATTCAAGTCGATGCAGGTCTTTTTTTCTTGCAATATATTGTTTTTTAATCGCTTTTAGCGTTTTTCTTTAAAGTCTTTGGGACACTACTGAAGGAAAGTGTAATAAATATGGATTTTCATACAGTTTTTTCCGCCATTTGCCGATAATGACTTAGATAGTTGTGCGTTGATTTTTGCCACGAAGGCACAAAGACACAAAAAAACCTAAAACCTTATTCACCACAGAGAACACAGAGGCCACAGAGAAAATATTTTAGAGATTATTTTTCTTTTGCTCTTCCTTTTAAGCCTTTCTCTGTGTTCTCCGTGACCTCTGTGGTGAGATTGGGTTTGACCTTGATTTTAAAAGGCTTTTTTATTGTGAAAGACGAATTATTAGTAAATAATAATAATAATAGATTAGCTGCCTCGACTCATGCCATGGGGACCCTGCTCCCGACACTCCTTCTCTTTCTCTGCCTCCTTGTTCCCGTTCCGAGGGCAGAAGCAAAGAAAAGCCTGGAGTTTATGGTGGAAAATGAAACCTTTTTTAAGAATATCGAGCATACCGGTATTGACCATATCAACGACGGTCATACCTTCTTTGGCAGCTTCCTGAAATCCTATTTCCGTTACAAGCCCAACGAGAGAGTCACCATTGAGGTGGGCGCCTTACTGGGTATGCATTTCGGGAACGACGACAGGATTAACCCGGAAGAGCCCATTGTCTCCATCCATCTGGATTTCACCCCCTGGTTTCGGTTTACCGCAGGCACCCTGTATCGTTTCCATCCTCTTCTGGACGCAATTTACGATGACGACTTCCTCTACATCGATCCCATCGAGCAGGGCATCCAGATTCTGGTGAACACCAAGCATCTGAAGCAGGACACCTGGATCGCCTGGCATGAGATCGAGACAACCACACGGAGAGAAAAGTTTACCGTGGGACACCACTCCCGGCTGAATTTTTGGGGACTCATTCTGGAGGGGCAACTCTACTGGCTGCATTACGGCGGACAAAAAAACAGCGGCGGCGGCATCCACAACAACTTCAGTTTGGCGGCGGGGGCGGGTTATTCGGTCTATCCGAAAAATTGGAGCAGAAATCTCCGTTATTTCGATGAGGCGGGATTCATGGTCCATTATGTCTATAACTACCTTCGGCCCAGCGGAAATGCCGTGGATATGGATGGAGAGGGATTGTTGGGGAAGGCGTTTTTGAATTTTCGGAAGCTGGAGCTATATTACCAGCAATGGGAAAGTGATGACCGGCAATTTGTGGCAGAAAGGGGTGATCCTCTATATAAGGCCA
>JAJDAS010000297.1 GCA_029261755.1 Nitrospinia bacterium | reverse complement strand
CTTGGAGTTCTGGTAACGATTTCTGTACAAGTACGGACTCGCACAGGTAGGATTTGGCTTTCGTTTGAAAGCCGCACCGTTTACAATATGACTAAGCTTGTGAAACATGACGGCTCACGCGACCCTTTCAGGGTCAAAACGGAAGCAATACTTATGAGTAAAGATTAGCTTAACAAAGGAGGGATTAGTGGTAGGGTTTTTTAAAAAAAGTGAGTTTTTGGAAGTGTCCTAAAGCCAAAGCAATGACGCCGCCTTTTCTTGTGATATAATCTCTTTAAAAAATAGATGGAGGAAATCATGTTGAATAAAATTTTGAAGTGGCTGGGGTATATATTTCTCTTCTTAACGCTCACTGCGGCTATCGCTGTAATAACGCTGGTATTATCTTCATCCCGATATTTCGGGGGAGATGGCGTAAAAGATTCATGGAAGTATTATCTTCCGATTCCCGACACCGATTACGAAACCAGCAAGAGTACGGCCTCTTCTTCCACTTTAAAAGTGTTTGAAATTATGGAAGATGGTAAAAAAACAACACTCAATGAAATATTTTTGAGAAAATCAAAAACCAGCTTTTTATGCACCGCTGAAACGTTTTTAAAGGATGGTTCCAGCAGCATTGTTTTAAAAACCTTCGTTGCTAAAAAGGACAAAGTCATACAAACGTATTTCAAATCTGCGGTTAAGGAATCAAGGAAAATCAAGGATGTTTTCGTGCCGGTGAAGATCGGAGCCACCGTTCCGGGGCTGGGAAAAGTAACGGAAATCAACAAGCCTTTCACCGCCAAGGCGGGAGAGTTTAGCGACTGCATCACGGTGGAAGATAGTAATGAAGGGGCGACCTCAAAGGCGGTTTTTTGCAGGGAAGTGGGACTGGTTTTCAAGGAGACAAAATTGCCTGAATCGATTGGCGGGACTCACACAATCCAGACGTTTCTAAAACTACAAAAAGGGTACGCTCCGGTGGCCAAGGCTCCGAAAGGAGCAGATTAAAAAAACGAATTCCTATTCCACCCCCCATTGTGCTATACTACTTTCTTTAATGAGGGCGCTACGGTCTGCGCCCAACCCTGCGGCATCCCATCCCGGCAAGCCTCAAGCATTATTTACTTACCCCGCCTAGACTGATCCAACGCCATGCGCCTTGGTAAGGCCATTTTTCAGGAGCAACAAATAACATGTCATTCAATACCCTCGGCCTTTCGGCCGAATTACTTCGTGCTGTGTCCAAACAGGGTTATACCGAACCAACGCCCGTGCAACGCCAAGCCATTCCACCGATTCTGGAGGGACGGGACATCATGGCCGGGGCGCAAACAGGCACCGGCAAGACAGCAGGGTTTACCCTGCCTCTTTTGCAACGCCTAAACGCAACCCGGAGCGGAGGACGCCCCCCGGTGCGCGCCCTTATTATCACTCCTACGCGTGAACTGGCCGCCCAGGTGGAAGAGAGCGTGATTACTTACGGTAAATACCTGCCGTTGAAGTCCGCCGTCATCTTCGGCGGTGTCAATATTAATCCCCAGATTGAAAAACTGCGCAGAGGGGTGGACATCCTGGTGGCCACGCCGGGGCGTCTGCTGGATCATGTGGGTCAAAGAACGCTGGACCTATCCAAGGTGGAAATCCTTGTGTTGGACGAAGCCGACCGCATGCTGGACATGGGTTTTATCCCCGATATACGCAGGATTCTCAAGCTGCTTCCTAAAGAACGGCAGAACCTGTTGTTTTCCGCCACCTTTTCCGATGAGATCAAAAAACTCGCCGATGGGCTTCTAAATTCGCCGGAGATGATTCAAGTGGCCCGCCGAAATACAACGGCGGAGCTTGTGGAGCAGGTGGTTCATCCGGTGGACCGCGAACGCAAGCGCGAACTCCTTTCTTTCCTCATCAGCTCCGGGAAATGGCAACAAGTTTTGGTGTTCAGCCGTACCAAACACGGCGCCAATCGTCTTGCCCAGCAGTTGAAGCGAGACGGCATCAGCGCCACCGCCATCCACGGCAACAAAAGCCAGGCGGCGCGAACCAGGGCCTTGGCGGATTTTAAAAAGGGGGAAGTGCGTGTTCTGGTAGGGACCGATATCGCAGCGCGCGGCCTGGACATCGACCAGTTGCCCCATGTGGTGAACTTTGATCTGCCCAACGTGCCGGAGGACTACGTGCACCGCATCGGTCGCACGGGTCGCGCCGGTTACGAGGGAGAGGCGGTTTCGCTGGTGTGCGTGGACGAGCATAAATTGCTGAAAGATATTGAACGCATGCTGAACCGCGAAATTCCTAAATCCGTGATTCAGGGCTACGAGCCGGACCCGTCAATCAGAGCCGAACCGATTCCTAACGGTCGGAACCAACGTGGCAGCGGAACTCAACGCCCTTGGCAACCCAAACGCAACACCACCAGTCAGCGCCGTGGCAAACGTCCGCAGCCTAACAGGGGTGGAAACCGCAGCCATTCCACCCGAGCTTCAGGTCGGGCGTTTTCAAAAAGATAACTTCTAATCAGCCACAAAGGCACGAAGAGATGAAAGAACACAAGAATCAAAAGATTTAACAACTTATTTAGAGAGAATCGAAAAGGTTACTTTTCCGCCGATTGTTGAACTAACTCAATTTCTTCGCTGGTAAGAACCTTGTCAATATCAAGCAGGATTTTGACCTTGTCCTTTATTTTTCCTATTCCAAGGATAAAATCTACATGCACCTTGCTCCCAAAGTTTGGAGGAGGCTCAATTTCTTCTTCCTTGACCTCTAACACCTCCGAGACCGTATCCACAACAATACCCATGAGAAGAGAGTTGACGTCCACCACTATGATGCATGTCTCCTTGGTGTAGTCGGCCTTGGGCATTCCGAATTTTAAACGAAGGTCCACCACGGGAATGACTTTGCCTCTAAGGTTTATCACTCCCTCTACGAAATCAGGGGTCTGAGGAACCGGGGTGATGTCCATCAGGCCGTTAATTTCCCTGACTTTAAGAATACCAATCCCATACTCCTCTCCCTGCAATACGAAGGTTAGGTATTTCCCTGCCATTTCTCCGGTTTTCATCTCCGTTTCTGCTACAGATTCCATTTGTTCCATTTTTTTGATCCCCCATAATCAGAAATCTTTAAAATCTCCCGCGTCATCCATGGGAATTACATCATTCGGTTTGACCTCTCTTGCTGTGGGTTTCCGGCTACCTCCAATAGCTTTATGACCTGGAGTGTGCACGATCCCTTTGGGTTTACCGATGTTGAAATGGTGGGTTTCAATTTTCTTAACCGCTCTTTTCCCGGAGCCGACCTCATGTTGGGACTTTCCTCCCACAATTTGGGCAAGATCCTGGACAATGTCATTCAGGTTTTCCGACTGGGCGGAGAGTTCTTCACTGGCTGAGGCTGTTTCTTCTGCATTGGCTGCGTTCTGCTGGGTCACCTCATCCATCTGGGCTACTGCTACGTTCACCTGTTTCACTCCTTCCGCCTGCTCTTTGGAGGCGGAGGATATTTCCTGAATGAGTCCTGCCGACTTGTTGACATTTTCCACGATCTCCTTTAATGCTGCTCCGGCTCTCTCGGCTATCTTGTTGCCGTTATCAGCCTTCTGAACGCTTTCCTCTATCAAGGCGGCAGTGTCCTTGGCTGCGGTTGCGCTCCTCTGGGCAAGATTTCTTACCTCCTCGGCCACTACGGCAAATCCTTTGCCGGCCTCCCCGGCCCTGGCCGCCTCAACTGCGGCGTTCAAGGCAAGAAGGTTCGTCTGGAAAGCGATCTCTTCAATCACTTTAATGATCTTCGATATCTTCTGGCTAGACTCGTTGATTTCTTCCATGGCCTGATTTCCGTTCTCGGCGGCTTCCGAAGATTTGCCGGAAAGTTCGCTGGCATTTTCCGCGTTTTCGGCGTTCTTTGCCACCATGGTGGCCGTTTCCTCAAGGGATGAAGAGGTCTCTTCCAACGAAGCGGCTTGTTCCGTGGAACCACTGGCCAGTTCCTGGCTGGATTGGGAAATCTGACCGGAGGCTGCGGTCACCTCGTCAGAACCCTGTGAAAGGCTGCTTATAATACGAGTGAGGGGTTTGGTGATGCTGCGCGATATGAACATTCCGAGGGTTATGCCAACGATAAAACCTATTAATGTGATAATAACTATGAGTCGATCGGCCAATGTGGCAGCTTCGTCGGCATTTGTCATAGCTGTTTCCATATTTTTTGCCGCAGCTTCTTCAACTCTATCCATTGTCAGGTCGGCCTTTTCACTGAACTCATCAACCAGCGCCATGTGTTTTCTTGCTTCCTCAGCCATCTCCAGTGCTTCATCATGCTGGTCAAACATTTTAATGATCAGCTTACCAAAATCCTCATGTTCTTTTGCCACTTCGCTGGGAAGTAACTCTTCCAAAGAGTCAAACTGGGCTTCTATTTCCTTAATCCCCTTTCTTAGCGTTGCGGTATCTTCAAGAGATTCCAGACCCATGTACTCCTCGGCAATGGCCTTTTGCTCCACCATAAAAGTTTTTGCTTCCATGGCGGCGTCTACTTTTTCGTCGACTTTATTAGTCCTGGTAAGCTTTTCCTCATAATCGCTAAGCAATTTCTTTAGATCATCAGCATGTTGGTCAAAGTCTTCCATAATCAAATCCGCTTTTTTTTCACTTGCAATGTGCTTGCGCTGATGTTCCATTAATTCAGCGGCGTTTTCCTCAAACTTACCGTGATATTCATCCGCCTCCTTGGCAAGTCTTTGAAGCTCATCCGTACCGTGTTCGGTGATATAGCCAGCATTTTTATCGAAATCGGCGATAGTCTGTTTGAAAGCTTTTTCTGCTTCGGCCAGGACGGCAGTGTCTTCGGAAAGCAAAAACTCTCCCATTAAATCTCTACCGCTTATTACGGCTATCATACCTTCCATGGAAGCGTCTACGATAGGCATTTCTTCTACCATGGCAACGTCAAATGCCTTGCCCGTGGTACTTAAACCATTCATGCCAACTGCTCCAACGATAGCGATTATTAGGGAGATAAGGACAAAACCACTTATTTGTTTGGTGCTTAATTTCATATTCTTAAACATTTTAATACCCCCCTAGTTTAGAGTTATCTAAATGTCGCAAACTTTTTATTGTTTTTCCTTTTTTCCTGCCCCTCCTTCCGAAATAGGGAGGGCACAGTTTCCGTCAGAGCTGCATTTCATATATTCCATAAAACGCTTTCTGTCCGACAGATACGGCTCCTTATCCTTCAGCTCTTCCTGGTAGGCAAGAACTAATTTTCGCTTGAGGGAGCTGTATTCCCCACTAAAATCGACACTGTAATAGCTGTGCGTAGCCTTTTGTTCCCTTTTTAACAGTCCGCATTTTTTCATGATTGATAAATGGCGCGAGACGGTGGGTTGAGGCACTTTTAGAGAGGCCACTAAACACTTAACGCAAAGAGCGGCATCCTGTGCAATCAGCAGAATTCTAAGTCGTGTTTCATTAGAAAGCGCCTCTGAAATGTAAATTTCATTACTCATGTCAATCAATATATGTCAATATCCATATATGTCAATATTTGAATTTAAATAAAGGCCAAAAAAAAACTCCTTCGGCCTGCCACTTTTGATTCTTTTTATGCATCTAATTGTAGCTACTCAGGTACAAAGGCAAAGAGGCAGAAAGCACAAAGTGAGGCTTCATGCGCAATGTGTAGGTGAAAGCAATGAGCCCCAATCGCATGAAAAAAAGACAGTCGCAGCAATTCAAATATGTTTTATGGTGGAGATTCCCAACTTTGTGCTTGGTTGCTTTTGTACCTTCTGCATGAGTAGTTACATCTAATTTGTATATGCAGTAATTTACCGATTGCCTTAGGAACCCGGATACGGAAGGGGGCTGCTTTTATGAAGGACAAAAAAGCGTTTAACAGGCTATTCGTTGTTTTCGGCGCCATATTAATCCAGCTTGCCCTGGGCGCTATTTATGCCTGGTCCCTCTTCACAAATGTTCTGAAAGAAGCACCTTATTTTTTTTCAACTCCCCAGACCCAGGCAATATTCTCAGCCGGACTATTCACTTTTGCCCTTGTGATGATATTTGCAGGGATCGCAATGAAGAAGTACGGCCCAAGGAAGATGGCCATTGCCGGAGGCCTTGTCCTGGGCTCGGGTTATATTCTCGGAGGGTTGTTCGGTTCAAACTTTATTGCCCAATTCCTGTTCATTGGAATAGTGGGCGGGGCGGGAATCGGACTTGCCTATGTGGTGCCCATAGCTGTAGGAATGAAGTGGTTTCCCGACAAAAAAGGCCTTATTTCCGGTTTGGCTGTGGCTGGATTCGGATTTGGGGCCACTATATGGGTGAAAATGGGTGGTTCGTGGTTCGGATTGGTGGGAAATTTAGGTGTACAGACGGTTTTTCTTTTATACGGTTTGGCATTCGCCGCTTTAGTTATGATCGGTTCAATCTGGATGGTTGATCCTCCTGAAGGATATATTCCTGAGGGTTATACACCGCCTAAAACCGAAAGCACACCGGGTAAATCCGGCTCAGTTTCAAACGATTTTACCTGGAAGGAAATGATATCAAGACCGGCTTTCTGGTCCACTTGGCTTATTTTTATATGCAGTGGAATGGCTGGGCTAATGGTGATCGGTACCATTAAGTTGTTTGGCATTGATACACTCCAGGCGTCGGGATTGAGCATCACCGTCTCCGGCGCAGCCGCCGGAACCGCCATGGCATGGTATGCCATCTTTAACGGATTGGGAAGAATTGTTTGGGGCAAGATTTCAGATATCATAGGACCCAAAAGATCCATCTTCCTGATGTGCCTTATTCAGGGAATCTTAATGATGACTTTTTATAAGATGGGCACAACACCGGTAATGCTTGCCGTTTATGCTTCCGCAATAGGATTTAATTTCGGCGGGAATTTCGCTCTTTTCCCAGTGGCTACCGCGAACCTCTTTGGAACTAAGAATGTGGGTTCCAATTATCCCTTTGTCTTCACGGCATACGGAATCGCCGGCATCGCAGGGCCTATGCTTGGCGGTTTTGTGAGAGACACAACAGGCACCTTTCTCATGGCATTCATCCCCGCCGGAATAGCATGCACATTAGGAGCGGTGATTGCGTTAAGCGTTAAAGAACCCAGGACGAGTCAGTAAGTTTATCCCACAGGGCTTATCTGGTATTTACAGGGCATTGCTGACATAGTAAACGATTGCCAAATTTACCCCATTTCCCCATATATTTTGACTTCAAAATCCGATTTTGCTAATCTTTAGGCAAATTCCCGGCCCAATAGAAACTGTCCCCAAGTTTTTACCACATCTTGAGCCATTTTATTAAAAAAGGAGAAACCATCGTGATTGAACCCAAATTAACCCTGATAAAAATAGAAGATAAAAACAATTTGGTGGAGCATGATAAAGTAGAAATTTTAGAGTTCAATTATGACGGAAAAGGCCGGGCATTGGCCTTTATCTCAAACAAAATGGTCAGTATGAGCGATATCGATATTGATAGTTTTTTCAATGATGATAAACCACCCATTTACCGGATCCAAACCAGCTTTGTGGAAGATATTGTTGTAGGAGAACTATATTTGGATACCTTATCTAATTGTGAAGGAAAGGTTGTTTCTTTAGGTGATGGGCACACGGTTTCTTTTGTGAAGAAAGAAAGCAATGAGGAGATCAAGATAGACGGTCGTTTTTTGAGAAAATTATAACTTGTTTTATAATTATTCAGGCAAAGGCTAAGGTTGAGGCTGTGGAAAGGAAAATGGTAAAAAAAAATCATTCCTTCGTGTTGCGTATTGGAATAGACGAAACAGAACCGCATTTTCTTTAAACCGAAGAATGTCCTGGCAGAACCTTCGCAATACAGGAGGCAGAGCCTCCCGCCGTACATTCCCAGGCAGAGCCTCACAATGCCATTAAGTTAGGGAAATATTTCCAGTTTTGTCCCGGAGGGACAGCTGAGAATAGCCCAGCAATTCATTGTTGGGTTAAAGAACCCAAATCGTAAAGTCCCGCAGGGACGACTGAACGCCAGAATCCGTTACACATCCTTTTTCAGCCGTCCCTCTGGGACTTAAAAACTTCGGGCGGCAGACCCAGCTATAAATCGCTGGGCTACTTTCGGTTGTCCCTCCGGGACAAGAAAAGATCAAAACCCAAACCAAAACCCTTAACTTAATGGCATTGAGGCAGAGCCTTGGAACGAGAAAAATAATGAATCCTATTGAAATCAGAAAAAGCACAAGAAATTACCAGAAAAAAATCTTTCATAAGAAAAGGAAAAAATAGGAGCATATGGTTTTATTAAAAATGCGCCAGGATTTATTATTGGAAGTTGTAAGAATGATCATCAAACGATATTTGAATTTGGTTTCATTCTCGAAGGTTTGGTCCTTTACCTTACAGAACTGGAAATTGGAACATGTTGGTTAGGCGGCACATTCAAAAGACAGGAAGCGATGAGTACTCATGAACTTCAAGACGGTAATATCATCCCCGCTATTATCGCCATAGGTTATTCGGAACAAGAGGAACATTGAAAATCGTTGATTTAAAGAAAGGTGTTAAGCGCGGACCACAGGAAACTGGAATTTGAACAACCTCTTGGTAATAAGGCAGGAATATACCAAAAAGCCCTTTCGTATGTAAGGCTTGCTCCTTCCGCCAAAAACAAGCAACCTTGACGAATTGTCGTAAGCAGTGATTTATCACAAGTCCATTTTTATATTGCAAGCGCGTTAGCTGACAACAAATCGTATGCTTGTGAACCGGAATATATTGATATTGGAATTGCTTATAAGCATTTCAAAATAGGTATAGACTCACTTGGGATTACCGGAAAGTTAATAGTTGAAGAACCAATAATCAAAAAACCGGAAGGCTGCATATATATAACAACATGGTCTAGGTCCTTACATGATAATTCTGATTCCTACCTAAGCGGTAGGTGAATATGGAATGTGCTTCCCTCACCCAGTGTACTTTCAACAGTGACGCGGCCTTTATGAGCCTGCGTGATATGTTTAACGATGGCCAAGCCTAGTCCCGTTCCGCCAAGTTTCCGGCTTCTGGC
The DNA here is from genome assembly GCA_029261755.1 of Nitrospinia bacterium. Lineage (GTDB taxonomy): Bacteria > Nitrospinota > Nitrospinia > JACRGO01 > JACRGO01 > JACRGO01. The sequence goes on along the minus strand of JAJDAS010000297.1, from coordinate 4,080 downwards.
TCTATCCACTCGATAAAATCGTTCAAAAATCCTTGGCAGGTGTTCCCTTGCCATGCCACACCCATGATCCTGAACACTAACGGTTACTTCGCCGTCCGTTTTTTTAGCTAAGACATGGATCTCCTTTTCCGGGTTACTGTACATGATTGCGTTGTCAACCAAATTCACCACTGCTTGCTCCAATAGCTGCGGATTAATTCTTGCCTCAATATTTTCCTCACAAAGGAGATCAATTTTTAATTCTTTCTCTGACGACATAGGCAAGCATTCTTGAACGGCCGATTCCAGTACCTCCCGAAGCTGAGTTTCTTCCATCTGGATTTTTGGTTCGTCGTCTTCTTGCTCCAGTTTTGCCAAACTGAGTAAGTCCTCTACAATTGCGCTTAATCGATCTGCTTGTTTGGATATAATGTTTAAGAAACGCATTGCTGCCTCGCGCTCTTCCACAGCCCCATCCAAAAGTGTTTCCACAGAACCCTTAATTGCTGTTAATGGAGTTCGGATTTCATGGGAAACACTTGCTGAAAAGTCACGGCGGAGGTTTTCAAGGCGATGTAAACGTGTAATATCGTTCATGACAATCAGGGCGCCGAGGCCTTTCCCTTGAGCGTCTTTCAGAACGGCTCCTTGAACCTGTAAAAAGCGCTCATCTTTATCCCAAAGCCGAATTTCACTCTCTATGTTTTTTTCACTTCTTAATACCTTTAGCATAAATCGTTGTAGCTCTGTGTTTCTTATAATTTCCCGCATCCCGCGGCCCTGGACCTGGCTGGTTTCCACGTGAAATAAATCAGCTGCGGCCTGATTGATGCTTATGAAGCGTTCTTCCTGGTCCACTGCCACTACCCCTTCAACCATACTTTGGAAAACCGCTTGCTGTTCATTACGCTGTTGAATAATGGTATTTATTTTTTCATCAAGTTGGCTTGCCATTTGATTTAGCGCTTCAGCCAACCTGCTCATTTCTTCCGTGGATGGAGCAGGCAAGCGGTAAGCCAGGTCCCCCTCAGAGAATTTTTCCACGCCTCTTTTCATCTCTTCCAAGGGCCTGCTGATTCGCCACGAAACCAGGAGGCTGATGATGGCGGAAAGGAAGGCAATAATAGCGCCCGTTAATCCAATTCTTTTCCGGATGGAATTCACCACGCGTTCTATAAAAGTCAAAGGAACCGACATCCGTAAAAAGCCGGTAAGTTTATCTTTCTTATATTTGGGTAATGCCAAATACATCATATCTTGTTTAACCGTATGGCTATATCTTACCGAAAAGCCTGTTTTGTTTTTTAGGGCTTCTATTATTTCGGGGCGGTCCAGATGATTGTCCATTTTAACGGGATCTTTTTCAGAGTCACCAATGACCTTTCCATCCGGTAGAACAACGGTTATACGAGTTTTCGATTTTTCCCCAAGGGTTTTACAGAGGGCGTCAATGCTCCTAAAGTCGGGCGGGGAAAATTTCAGGAATATTTGATCTTCGATTAAACGCCCTCTGGCTTGCAGGTCGGTTATTCTTTGCTGGATATAAAATTCTCGAGTAATGCTAGACGCGTACCAAGTAACTGTCAGTAAAGCGATGAGCGTGATCAACAAATATGAAGGAAAAATTTGCCATAACAATCGTTTTTTTCTCATAGGTTATTCCTTAAACCTGTACCCGACACCACGCACGGTTTCGATGTATTTTCCCGCAGAGCCTAATTTCTTTCGTAGTCCTACAATTTGAACATCTATGGAACGGTCAGTTACGTAATAATCGCTTCCCCGCAGGGCGTCGACAATTTGATATCGGGTGAAGACAAAACCCGGCCTCCTCCCAAGAAAGTATAAGAGACGAAATTCCGAGTGGGTCAATTGGACATGCTTTTCTTTTATCTTTACCTCGTGTCTTCCTGGGTGAACATAGAGGTCGTGAATATGAATAGGTTCTTCTTCCTGGGAAATTTCTATATTTTTTCTGCGAAGAACGGCCTTAACCCTCGCAGCCAGCACACGAGGACTAAACGGTTTGGTAATATAATCATCCGCCCCCAATTCCAGCCCTGTCACAATATCAGCCTCTTCATCCTTTGCAGTGAGCATAATAATGGGGATGTGGCTAGTTTTTGGATCGTTCTTCAGCAGTTTGCAAACTTCCAGTCCGTCAAGTCCCGGCAGCATCAGGTCAAGAACAATGAGGTTAGGAATTTCGGATCGGGCCTTTTTCAAGGCATCTTCTCCCGAGGTAACACAGATGACCTGATAACCTTCTCTGGAAAGGTTGTAGCGGGTAATTTCCAGAATATCCTCTTCATCATCCACTATGAGGATCTTTTTTTCTGCTTTTTTCAATCGTATTTTCCTTATGCTATTTCGGCCCTCCGGGCCTGAAAATTCAAAAAGATGTGGGTAAAGATTAGCTTTTTACCATCTTAATTCTTAATCCCCATTATGTAAAGGCGTTAATCAAAGTTTAATATTTCCCTCACAAAACACTAACAATAAGTATTCATAATGAGCCCATACAAAAAACGAAACTTAATATTCAATCCACTTAGGAGAAAAGAAAAATGAAAAGCAATTGTCCAAGCTCTATCTTAAAAATGACGATTATTATGATGGCCTTTATAGTGGGATTGCATCTCATGGTGAGTCCACCAGTTAATGCGGCAGATATTATCTCCATAGACGGTTCCAGCACGGTCTATCCCATAACCGAGGCCGTGGCTGAGGATTTCAGGATGGTGGACTCATCCGCTCGTATCACTGTTGGTGTTTCCGGAAGTGGTGGTGGGTTCAAAAAGTTTTGCAGAGGTGAAACTGATATTTCGGATGCCTCCCGTCCAATTAAAGCAAAGGAAATTAGCCTTTGCGAGAAAAATGGAGTGGAGTTCATTGAACTTCCAGTAGCCTATGATGGCCTCGCAGTGGTTGTGAACCCTAAAAACACCTGGGCAAAGACCATGACCGTGAAGGAGCTTAAAATCCTCTGGGAACCGGAGGCTCAAAGGAAGGTTACCAAATGGAGCCAGGTCCGTCCAGGCTGGCCGAATAAAGATGTCCGCCTGTTTGGTCCGGGCGTGGACTCCGGGACCTTCGATTATTTTACGGAAGCCATTGTTGGAAAGTCCCAGGCCAGCAGAGGTGATTTTACTTCCAGCGAGGATGATAACGTCCTGGTCCAGGGAGTGGCATCGGATCAGTACGGGTTAGGTTTTTTCGGGCTGGCCTACTATGAAGAAAATCGGGATAAGCTAAAGGTGGTGGGCATAGATAATGGTTCCGGGGTCGTTACGCCTTCCCCTATAAGTGTGGAAAACGGAACCTATGAGCCTTTATCACGTCCCTTATTCATCTATGTTAGAAAGGCCTCCATCAAGCGCCCCCAAGTCAACACATTTGTGGAGTTTTATTTGAAGGAAGGGCCAAGCCTGGCGCGAGAAGTGGGATATATTTCCTTGCCGCAAGACATTATGGCCCTGGTAAGACAAAAGTATAAAAAAGGGATTACAGGTTCCATTTACAAAGGCCAACCTGGTGCGGGAAAGACGGTGAAGGCTTTATTGGAAAGCTCAGTTCCATAGGGTAAATTTTTTATCTAAATTGTGAGGGATGGTCTTATAATGCAAACCTCAATAAAATCCAAAACCAAAGGACGGCCCTGGGAGTATTTGATCCATTCTGCATTATTTCTGTGCGGGATGCTGTCTATTTTCACCACCATGGGGATCATTGGGGTTTTACTGTTTGAGACAATCTCTTTTTTCAGGGAAGTGTCCTTTGCCCAGTTCTTTTTGGATACCCAATGGACCCCTCTTTTCATTAATAAGCATTTCGGGATATGGCCTCTTCTTTGCGGCACCTTTTTGATATCAGCCATTGCCCTGTTAGTGGCAAGCCCAATAGGGTTGATTACCGCCGTGTTTTTAAGCGAATTCGCCTCTGATAGGTTGCGTAGGACCGTTAAACCGATTCTGGAAGTGCTGGCAGGGATACCGACGGTTGTTTATGGATATTTTGCACTACTTTTTGTCACCCCCTTATTGCAAAAAATAATTCCTTCCTTATCCGGTTTTAATGCTTTGAGCCCTGGTATTGTGATGG